>JBFMBK010000008.1 GCA_040755295.1 Bacillota bacterium
TTGGGGCTTAAGTGTGCCCCCGCTGCTTCTTTGGCAGGATTATCTTAAACCCTGACTTTTTTATCAAGCCAAATTAAAGAAACAGCGAGTAACAGACCGTAGATTGAAGATGTAACTACATCGGATGCCGCGGAACTTACATTTATAGCTGTTAAACCCTTAACCTTAAACAACTCCATAATGCTATATAAGGCAAACCAGACTAAAACCCCATACACCCATCCTTTGAAAAGGAAGTTTTTGCTGGTCACCTTTGGAATCAGGTAAGCAAAGACGACTCCCAGAATACCGGAGAAAAACAACTCGCCTCCTGCAGCCAGGGCAGTCTCTGAAATACTTGTTGGTTTATGATTAAAGATAATTATAGCTACCCAATCGATATACCTTAAATCGTTGATGTTAAGCGCATAAGACAAATAGTCGACAGCGTCTTGAATAGCACCGGCAAATACGCCTGCAATAAAACCTCTAGCCATCCGGTCGCTTAAATCCATAGCCTATCACCTCAAAATAGTTTATTCTCTTTAGAATGCCCGTAAAAAGACATCTTAAAAGGTGACCGTCACGGTTATTCCCCAACGAGCTGATTAAGGTTATAATAAACCTGTCCCGTCTCAAGAAACACACAATGCTGATTGGGCGAGGAATACAAATGACCACGAAAGCCGCGACCGTATTTGTGATGAAGACAGCCATTCTTTCGTTCCACTTTGTGATGTTCAACTCGCTGGCGGCCAAGCTGACCGGCCTTGCCGGAGCGGCGAAAGACGCCGACGCGGACGGTGCGGCGGTGATGGCGGTGGTTCAAGCGGTTTTGGTCACGCTTGTGCTCAGTTACGCGGTCATACGATCGAGATGGTCGGGCTGGCGGCTGGCGGTGACGGTGTTTGTCGTCTATTACGGCATATCCACGTTCCTGTCCCAGATTGAAAGCGTGGTTTTCCTCAAATACCTGGTCGACATCATACCCGCGGAAATGCTCCCCAAACTGTTCGCTCAAGGGGCTGTCGTCGCCGCCCTTTTTGCGCCGATGATCGTCTTGTTCTGGCGCAGGAAGAAGGGAACGGAACCGGCTTCCGAACCCAATGGGCGGTTGGTCATGCCCCCGGCGGAATGGGCTTGGAAGCTGCTGCTGGCGGCTGTCATCTATATAGCCGTTTACATCTCGTTCGGCGCGCTGGTCTTCATGCCCCTGGCGGGGGAAGCGTTTCAGGAGTATTACGCCGGCCTTGAGACGCCCTGGTGGATAATCCCCTTCCAGGGGTTGCGGGGACTGATATGGATTGCTCTCGCCCTGCCGGTGATCCGGATGATGAAAGGCCGCTGGTGGGAGGCCGGGCTGGCGGTGTCCCTGCTCTTCTCTGTCCTGATGGGTTCGCTGCTCCTCATTCCGACGGAAATAATGCCCGATAGAATCCGGCTGGCCCACCTTGTCGAGGTGTCTTCTTCCAACTTCCTGTTCGGCTGGGTTGTGGTCCTGCTGTTCCGCCGCCGGCAGGCGCGCGCCGCTGCCGCGGCCTGAGGAAACCCGGTGAACCATCCTCAGCTGAAAAGCCAATGTAAACAAACAAGCGGCTCTAGCAAGAGCCGCCCGTTTTTTTAGTTCACGGTTTGCTTCGGAAGATGCTCGGGTTCACCGCGGTTTCACGGGAACGCAGATGTCCAGGATGAACTTGCCGTTAGGGTTGCTGTTGCAGTCCCCGTGGTACAGCTCGAAACACGGGCGGTCGTCCGGAATATAACCGCTCGACGGCAGCCAGGTCCCGTACACCCAGTTCCAGGCCTCCTGAAACTCGTCCCCCGCCAGTTCGAACCTGGCAAGAGCGTACCGTCCCCCGGGTATCGCCATCTTCCCTATCTCACCGTCCACGGGGGTGCCTTCGGGCACCGTGACACAGACGCTCATGCGGAGTTTGTTCTCTTCGGTGATTTCCGGGTTGTCGTGATAGATGATTATCGCTTTGGTCTCCCGGTTTAAAAGGTTCCGCGCCCCCGCCCAGCCGCAGAGCTTCCCGAACAGCCTGTCGAACAACTGGACGTCCCCTTTGTACGGTCCTACATACCTCACGTAGGCTACTGTTGTTTCCGGAAGCTCCTTCACTTCCACCGTACGAGTTTCGTTGTTCATAACAACCACCCTCCATATTTGTGATTTGCCGGTATACTCAGCATACATGGAGGGCGGGGCGGTTGCTTGACGGCGGTTGCCGTGCGCTTGCCGCTGATTGCTTTCCGTTTTGCCGGGATTGCCGCCCGGTCCCGGTTTGGTCTTCCGCCAGTCGGTGGCGGACACGCCGAAGTGATTCTTAAAACTCCTGGCGAAAGACGACGGATTCTCAAAACCGCACTCGTAAGCGATCTCCGTTACCGATTTTCCCGGATCGGCAAGGAGCAGGAACGCGGCTTTCTCGACCCGGATACGTTGAATGAAGCGGAAAAGCGTCTCCTCGACAAAAGAGAAGAAAATACGGTGAAAGTGAAACTTGGAGAAGTTCGCCACCGACGCAAGCTTGTCGAGCGTCAGGTCGCTCCCGACGTTCGACTCGATGTAATCGATCACCCGGTTGATCCGCGCACGGTAATCTTCCAGCAGGTATTCACGGGAAGATTCAAAATCACTCATTCTTATCGCACCATCCGAAAAGTAAAGCGTTTATACCTGCAATACCTAATTGTAACACTATTTTCCTATGAACATACATTAGTAATTAATTGATTGTGAGGTGAAATCTGGTGCCACAAAGACTTTTCTATAATCTGTTCGCCACAGACGGTTTCATTTACCTGCCCACCGATCCCACAGGAACCTCACCCCGTGAAAAAGTGTACATCTTCGGCTTTGTCGGCGGACTTTTTAAAACCCAGCGGATAAACGACGCCGGCATCCCCACAGGGCCTGAGGTAATGGTCAATCCGGAGTTTGACACAACGGTGCCCGGCAATCTGGACGCGCTGAGAGGGACCGCGGTAATCCCCTCGCCGAAGATAGACATTGACTTAGGTGACGAGCTTTACATCACGCTTACCAACCTCGGATTATATCTTACCAGTCCTCCGATACTTGACGTCCATACCGTACACATTCACGGCGCCCACATAGCAACACAATTGGACGGCGTTCCCGAAACATCATTCGGCGTACCTGTGACACCGCCGGGCTCGCCCGCCATCTCAATTACTCATTTCTTTAAACCCGAGCACCCCGGCACTTATTTCTATCACTGCCATCAGGAGGCCTCCGAACATGTGCAAATGGGTATGTACGGCGCGTTGATTGTTTACCCGTCATTCAAGAGCCTTGCCGCCGCGGGAATCACGAAGGACCCCCATTCCGGCCGCTGGTTTTATTTGAAAAAGTTGCAAAAAATAATCCCCCGAACAGCCACAAACCGTAATTTTGCGTACAATGATATAAATACATTTTATGACAGCGATTGGGTAATATTATTATCAGATATCGATTCCACGTGGCACAGGGCGGTGTTTGAGCAAACCGATTTCAATCCGGTGAATTATAAGCCCGATTGGTGGCTGATTAACGGCCGCGCGTTTCCGGACACTTTACTGCCGACCACCCTGCCCGCAGCCCTTGTACCCGATTTCGGTTACAATATCCCCGCAGGGTACGAAACTTACGTAAAGGTTTCTACCGGAAACCCGGCAAGATCTAAACTTCCGGATAAATTTCTGCTCCGTTTAAGCAACCTTAGCTACCAGCCGGTTCCTTTCCACACACATGGGTGGATGGGACTGGTAGTAGGCAAAGATACACACCCTAGGGTGGCCGATATGAGGAATCCAGCTCATGAAATGAATTTCACCACCCTGGTCGGTTCCGGCGAAAGCTATGACGTCCTCTATACCGCTGATGATAAACGCCCCATTTACGGCAATTACATTTTTTGCGGCAAAGCCGGCTTCCCGTCCCTGAAGGAACAGGTTGCCACCGCTACAGCGCAGGCTAAGGCGGTGGGGACCTTTATGGGACCGTTCCCCGGCGCAACCGACCTGTGGGTTAATATTGTCCTGCAAAGCAGTTTGGGCCAGGGCAATTTCATTCCGCCCTACAACTGGGTGCCATGGAACTACGGTTCTGACGTCGCCGATAACTTCTTCTTCCCGCAGTTCTATATAGCTCACAACCATGATGATTATAAGGTTACGAACAACGGTGTTTACCCGGGCGGCCAGTTGATCTTCATCGAAACCGATTTTCCCGGTTCGAATTATAAATCGGATCCTCCCGTGATAACGGAGTCTCCTAATCTCTGCCCACCTAAGTCGAATCCTTAAAATATCAGGGAGCACTTTTTTCCTAAAAGGTGCTCCCTTTCGGTTTTTCCCGGGATCGCCTCAACTCCAGCCGCGCCAGATCTCCGGGCGGTAGCCGACCGTGGCTTTGGGCCCGTTTCGCACAATCGGGGTTTTGAACAGCAGCGGGTGCGCCAGCAGCGCCTCTTCCACGTCGTGGACGATATACCTCAGGTTGCGTCCGGCGTATTCCTTTCCCGCCGTGTCGATGAGGTTTTCCAGGCCCACCAACGCCTTGACCCTGTCCAACTCGCCCTTACTGAGGCCGCGTATTGTCAGGTCCACAAAATGATAGGGGATGGCCCTTTCCTTGAAATACCGCTCGGCCTTCCTGGTGTCCCGGCATTTTTTTGTGCCGAATATCTGGATGTTCACGTTGCCGCTCCGTTATTTAACGTTGAACTCCTTAAAGTTTTATTTTATCAGAGTTCAGCTCCGGGATTACGGTTTGTTTAAGATTTTTGCGTTATGGCAATGCCGGGCCGGCCTCGTCCCTGCGGCGTACGCTTTTAAACGTCCGCCGTTCCCGCGCCGTGGGATTCATTTCTTCTTGTTCTCCGAATTTCGGCATTATATATTGAAAAGAACGGGTAAATCAATATAAGTTGCAGAAGGAGCAAAAAATTTGCCGTACCGGGCCGTAATCATTTGCGCCAGAGGGGAACAGAGTTTTCCGCCTGACCAGGTTAAAAGGCTCAGGCTTGCTTCGGACGCAGTCTTTCACGCCCGCCTAAATCCCCTGTCGAAAGAGGAATTCATCCGGCTTTGCAGAGACGCCGACATCGTTGCGGTTACCAGGCGCAGCGTCAAAGAACTGGGCGCGGACATTTTAGGCGAACTGCCCGCACTGAAGGGGTTGGCGATATACGCCACCGGTTACGACTGGGTCGACCACTATCACCTTGCCGCCCGCGGAGTGCCCCTCAGCTACCTGCCGGACTGGGCTGCGGTAAGCGTGGCGGAGCACGTCATGGGCTTAATGCTGGCGATGAGCCGCCGCGTCCACCTGAGTCACGACCGTGTAAGGGGGCTCGTGCCGGAAGGCGTCTCCCTCTGCGGCTGGGAACTGCGCGGGAAAAAGCTGGGCATCATCGGTCTGGGGCGCATAGGACAAAGGGTGGCCAAGCTGGCGGTCGCTTTCGGCATGGAGGTGTACTATTACGACCTGGAAAGAAAAAGCGTAACGGGAGCGAGTTACCTTCCCCTGTCCGAACTGCTGCGGAGCTGCGACGTGATTTCCTTGTCCGCGTCGAGAAGATACGGGGAGCCCCCCATTCTGACGCGGGAAAATATCAGGCTTATCAAAAAAGGCGCCTGCGTCATCAACGCGGGAAGGCCCGCGTTGGCGGATACGCCCGCGCTGATTAAGGCGATTAACGACGGACGTCTTGTCGGGTATGCCGTGGACGAAACCCTGGAAGATTCTTTGCTTGGGGAGATCAGGGACTACGGCCGGGTGCTCCAGACCGGGCACACCGCCTGGTACTCAAGAGAAGCGATCGCCAGGGGAACAAGCCGGTGGGCCGATAACATTATCGCTTTGGCCGTAGACAGTCCGATTAACGTTCTCAACCCGGAAGGTTGAAATGGACAAGCCCGAAGAAGAGCGTTTCCGTAAGATAGAAAGGTTCGCAGCCGCCGCTCTCCTGTGCGGCACTACGCTTTTTACCTGCGTGCTGGCGCTTTCCCGGTGGCCGCGCTGGTGGGAGTTAATCTTGCCGGAACTATCGCCCATGGGCTGGATGGAAAGCCTGCTGCTGTACACGGTCGCCCTGACCGGGTTTCTCTGCGCCCTGCTTTGTTACCTGCGGAATGATTCCGCCGGCTTTAAGCTCTGGGGTCTTTTCGGTCTGGGTTTTATACTCCTGTCTTTGGACGAAAGGCTGGCTGTTCACGAACGGCTGCGCGACGGGATACTTGCGCCGGCAAAGCTGAAGGTCCCCCTATTCTTCTGGACGGATTACGGGGATTTTATACTGCTGTTAGTTCTGGTCATCGGACTGATATTCGGCGTTAAGATAATCCGCCTCTTTCGCCGCAGGCAAAGCGCCTTCCGGTGGTTTCTCGCCGCAGCCGCATTTTCGGTTGCGGCGGTTCTGATGGACTCGTTCTCTTACTACGGTTACAGTATCGATATCCAGCGGTTGGAGCAGTTTATCGAAGAGCTGTTTGAAGTCGGCGCCATGCTTTCTTTCTTTAACGCCGCGTTTTTCATGTTCATGCATTACCTCCGTGAAATACTTGGTCCAAGCCATCCTTAAAACCGCCGGGCGGATCCCGCCCTCTATTCGTACTTCAGAATCCTCACATTCCGCCCCGGGAAACCTGCAGCGTGATTCTTGACCGTCGATGCCGCGCCGGGCATGTCGGGTCCGGTCCGCCCGCTGTTTTAATAATTTAAAAGGCGGGAATGATACCTTTAAAAACACGAGAGGACAGCATGAAAAACCGACGTTCAATCGTTATTCTCGCTTCCGCGTGCCTGCTAATAATTCTGACCGCCGCCGCCTGCAGCCAGAAGCCGTTGAAGAAACCGGGCTCTCCGAACGTAAAGGATGACCATTCCTACGTGTTTCCGGGGGAGTTCGAAAAGCAGCAGGCCGTCTGGATGCAGTGGCCGTCGGAAGTCTACAACGCCGGCAGCGACCCGGTCAACCCGGTCATGGTAAGTGTCGTAAAGGGGCTTGCTCCTTATACAAGGGTCAACCTCCTGTCGCGGAGCGAGGAAGAAACGGCGGAGATTAAGAATCTGCTGAAACAAAGCGGCCTCTCCGGGGACAACGTCCACTATTACATCGTCGACCATCTGTCCATCTGGGCCAGGGATGTCGGGCCGATCTTCGTCAAAAACGAAAAGGGTAAGCTCAACGTGGTGGATTTCGGTTTCAACAACTACAGCAGGGACGGCGACCCGGACTATATCGACGTGGAAAGCCGGGTGGACAGGCGGACCGCCCAACTGCTCGGGCTACCGGTGGTCGACTCGAAGCTGGTCTCCGAGGGCGGCGCGATAGAGTCAAACGGCAGGGGCACGCTGATGGTTACCGAATCGGTCGCGCTCGCACGCAACCCGGGGATGAGCAAAAAGCAGATCGAAGACGAGTACAAAAGGGTCCTCGGGATAAAGAAAGTGATATGGCTCAAAAAAGGTCTTGCCGAGGACGACCGGATAACAAGCGGGCATATTAATGAAGTGGCCCGTTTTGCAAATCCTAGTACGATCCTGCTGGCGCAGGTCCTGCCGGATGACAGGGATGCCAGCGCCATCTCACAAGAATCATACAGGCGCCTTGAAGAGAACTACGGGATACTGCGCGACTCGACCGACCAGGACGGAAAGCCGTTCAAGATCATCAGGATCCCGATGCCGCCCACGCTGTACGGGGAGGCAAGCGGTTCGGGCGATAAACCCGTGCGCAGCTATATCAACTACGCCGTCACCAACGGGGCGGTGCTGTTCCAGGATTTCTGGAAACCGGGGCGTCCGGACGCGCTGAAAACTGTGGAGGAGCAGGTGAAGGATACCTTCCGGGAGGTGTTCCCCGGACGCGATATCGTCGGCATCGACGCGGAAAACGTTAACCGGTGGGGCGGCGGGATCCACTGCATAACGCAGCACATGCCGGCGGGTTGAGAAGTGGGATGTGAGAGGTCAATCATTTACGAGGGGAGTTGCCCATGCCGCATTCGCGGCACCACTCAGCACGAAAATATGGACCCGTAAGCTTGAACTTAGAAGCAGTATTGTAACTTACACGGAGCGCAATGAGAAGTGATGCAGTTTTACTATTACTTCAATCCGGGAATCCCCGTCTTGGCGGCCCAGTACGCCGCCCCCATCGCCCAGGCGTTTGTCGAGGCGTGCACCAGGATGGCCGGCCAGATCGAGTTGCTGCGGTGATAGAGGTACGCGAAAAAGCAGCCCAGGATAAAAATAGGGAGAAAAGCTGTCCATTCCAGGTGGATTACGGCAAAGAACGCGGAACTGATCAGAGCCGCCTTCCGCCAGCCGTATTTTTTGCGCATTCCGCCGAAAACGAATCCCCTGAAGAAGATCTCCTCCACCACCGGGGCCACCACGACGCCCACAACCAACAGCCACCAGGGGAATGAAAACCCGCTGAAAAGCGGGGCCAAACTCGTCTGCATTCTCAGGTGAAAGTGGGATAAAAGCAGGCTGTAAACAACGTTAAAAACGTACGAAAGCAAGAACAGGCCGTACCCCAGTCCGACCGCCCGCCCCGTAAACCCGCCTAGGCCCAGCGATCCCCATCCGCCCTTGTATTTCCACAAGGCGAAATACCCCACCGGCACCAATAATGACAGTTCCATTAGACCGAGCAGCAAGCCTGAATTCAGTCCAACGCTCAGCACGACGGTCAAGGAAGCGCCGACCATCAATAACACCAGACAGGCCATCCCCAGCCAGATGTCCCGGATCGTCCACGGAACGACAGGAAATTGTTCAGACTGCTTTAACTCCATTAGATCCCGACCAGTCTGCGCTGCAGAAAGCGCATTAATAATTGAATTGTCCGCATTATATCCCGTGAGAAAAAGAAGGGCAAGTGCTTTGTGCCGCATCTGTTATGCTCTATACGATTGACAGGACGGTTTTGGAAATGTAAGCTGGAAAAGTCCCTGAAGACGAGGGTTTTTCTACGAATTAAAGGAGGCTTATGGAATGTTGCCGCGTGTTATTGTATTCAATGCAGTAAGCGTCGACGGTCGCATAGACTGGTTCACACCCGACATCGGCCGGTTCTACGAACTGGCGTCGCGCTGGCGGGAAGACGCAACCCTGGCGGGAAGCGGTACGTTATTGAGCGCCGTACAGGAAGCGCCCGAGGAAAAGGAAGGAGCGTTCGAGCCGCAGGAGGATCCGGGAGACCGCCGGCCGCTGCTCGTTGTTCCGGACAGCCGGGGGCGGGTAAAGAACTGGGACTACTGGCGAAAGCAGCCTTACTGGAGGAGCGTGGTGGTCTTATGCTCCCGTTCTACGCCCGCGAGCTATTTGGATTATCTTCGCCGGAGACGCATAGAGCACGTCATCACAGGCGACGATCAGGCGGATTTGCGGGCGGCACTGGCGGAACTCCGCGCGCGGTACGGGGTCGAGACCGTCCGCGTGGACAGCGGGGGCACGCTTAACGGCGTTATGCTCCGCGCAGGCCTGGTGGACGAGGTCAGCGTTCTTATCCATCCAAGTCTTGTGGGGGGCATGACACCGCGTTCCATGTTCCGGGCGCCCGATCTCAACTCGCCGGAAGGGGTGCTGCAGCTTCGATTAACCGGTGTTGAGGAAATGCCTGGCGGTGTCGTCTGGCTGCGGTACAACGTCACGCGATAGTGTTTTTACCGCCGTGCGAATTAAAAAAAGGAGAAACACTCGAAACGGCGAATTCACCTTAATAACGGTGAAAACCCCCATCTCACCTCCTGGAGGGTGAATAAATGCAGAGGATTACCGTGATAACGGCCGACGTAATCGAATCAAAGAACGCCGGCGACTACAAGCGATCCTTGACGCAAAAACTGAGCGAACTGCGGCACCCCATGCTGCTGAGCCGTTTCAGCCTGTCGCGGGGCGATGAGATTCAGGGCGTGTTAAGTGGTTGGCTCCGGGCGCCGGAGTTGATAAGGCAGCTCAGATTCGCCTGCCGCCCGCTGAAACTGCGGGTTGGTATCGGCGTCGGCGCGAACGCCGGACCCGTGGACGCCGATCCCTGGAGCATGGACGGACCGGCGTTTCATCTCGCCCGGTCGGCCCTGGATAACGAGAAGAGAAACAAAAAGCCTTCCACCTGCATCCGGACCGGCAGTGCCCAACTCGACGATATCCTTTACTGCATCTGGCTTCTAATCGACTCGCGGCAAAACAGGTGGACGGATAAACAATGGGAAGCGGTGCAGGCCTACGAACGGTATAGAACCTATGAAGAGGCGTCCAAAAACCTTCATATCCGGCTGCAAAACGTTCAGAAGCGCTGTCACGCCGCGGACTGGCATCAGTTGAAGCTGGCCGAAAAGACGCTGTCCAAACTGGAACTATACGCGGACCGTTTTAACCTTGCGTAAGGTGAAACAAAGTTTATATCCCCGTGAGGGGTGAAGTACAGGGGTGTGCGCTGTGACGTTTTTCTGGCTGGCCGTTCTTGCCCACGTTTTTACGGATTTCGTGCTGCAAACCGACCGTCTGGCGGCAATGAAGGCGGAAATGAAGCCGGGGGCGTACCTGAAGCACGGTTTGGCGCTGATGCTGTGCACCTTCGTCGCCACCCATGTTTACGGTCCCGGTCCGGCACTTGCCTTCTCGGCGGCGGCCGCGTTGGTTCACATACTGATTGACTATCTGAAGAACCTTATCCCGGTTCTGCAGCGGCCACCCGGGACGAGCGCCGGCAGAACAACCAACACCGTCTGTCTCTTCCTGGACCAGGCCCTGCACCTTTACGCCCTGTACCTGCTCTGGTTTATTTTCAGCAGGGCGTTCACCATCTCACCCTGCTCTTCCGTTTTCGAGTTTTACGCCGTTTTCTTCCCCACTCTGCGGTTGCCGGACTGTTTTGCGGCACTAGGCTACGGCGCCGGCAACTGCGTCATCAGCGCCGTCATTTGTCTGTACGTCCTTTTCGGGGGGGTCGTTATCGTCAGGATGCAGCTTGATCACCTGAACATCGAGAAAAGTGAAAGCCCGGCGCCGAGCACCGGACGGTATATCGGTATCCTGGAAAGGGCGGTTATCCTCATTCTGATCATGTATGACGCGGTTACCGCGGTCGGGTTTGTCCTGGCGGTCAAATCCATAGCGCGGTTCAAACAACTCGAAGACCGGGCGTTTGCGGAATACTACCTGGTCGGCACCCTTATCAGCACGCTGACAGCGGTCGCCGGGGGGTTCGCGCTGAGAGCCCTCTGGCGTTAGACGGCGGCGCTTATTTTACCCAACTGACGATACGGGGTTCCTTCCTCCCGTTCTTACCGGGCGGATGTTCCGGATAGCCGAGGATGATCGGCGCCACCAACTCGTACTCCTCCGGCACATCCAGCTCCATCTTAATACCCGGAGTATCGCAGGCATACTGCGCAAAACCCACCCAACAGCTGCCGATACCCCTGTCCCAGGCCGCCAGCATCAGCGTCAGCGCCACCATACTGCAGTCGTATTTAAAAGTCATCGCATCGGTACTTCCGTAAATCAGAACGAGGGTGGGAGCGCCGTAAAAAACATCAAAGTTCGGGTCAGCCATTAAATTGTTGTAGCGTCCTAGGGCGGGCGAATTCTTAACCCTGTCCAGCATGCGCCCCTTAGCCTTTTCGGAGATGCGCCGGAGCAAATCCCGGTCCTGTACCACCGCAAAAACCCAGGGCTGGCGGTTCATGCCGTTGGGAGCCCAGACGGCCGTTTCAAGCAGCTCCCGGATGGTTTGGTCCGGTATCTGGTCGAGCTTATACTTCCGTACACTCCTGCGTGTTATTATAGCTTCAATCAGTTCCACATGCCTCACCTCCGAAACAAGGTTTTACATAACGGTGCAAAACGTCCTCATTTAAACATAATCCCCGTTTTTATATATACACTGTCTGATTATTCTTTCCTTCCAGCGCACGCCTAAAACTTAAACAATCGCTTCACCAACCTCTTCCCTTAATTCATGGGGCGCGAGGCCCGCACGTTTTTCTTCGCCGGCATACAAAAGCCCCGGCAGGCGACTGTCAGGGCTTAGGTTCCACCAATGTGAGCGCAAGAAATCGTTATGTTTTCGCCCCGGTGCGAAGGGTTTTATTTAATCGTCTTGCCTCCCCTGATAAAGTGGTCCATCCGGTCGACCTCGTCCGGATTAATGCCGGATGTCGCGATGGATTCCTTCTGAATCGAGTAACTGCACCGGTCGCAGATGTACCCTCCGCGGTCGCCGCTGCGCTTAAGCTCGTGGTAGCGGAAATCGTGCCGGGTTATCTCAAACTCCTTTTTGCAGATCATGCACACCGCTTTAACCACCCGCACACACCTCCTGTCTGCATCCGATGTCTTATCCCTCAAAAAGACCGGAGTCGAACCTCGTCTCAACAATTCCTTGGATTCGCCGTTCTTTGTTATGCATGAGCGTTATTCACTGCAGGTATATTTTTCCTTCATCCCCGTCGACCATAACTCTCCGGCCCTCTTTGATAAGGCCCATGACACCCGGTATATTCACCACCGCGGGTACTCCGTATTCCCTGGCCACAATCGCCCCGTGGGACAAGAAGCCGCCGGTCTCCATGACCACGGCCCCGGCTTTTAAAAACAATGGGGTCCAGCCCGGGTCGGTGGACGGCGCCACCAAGACATCTCCCGGTTGCAGCTTGCTTCCTTCGCCCGGATGTCTGATCAATCGCGCCGCGCCTGTGGCTTTGCCGGCGGCAACCGGCACCCCTTCCAGGCAATTGCCGGCGGTCAGGGTAACAGGTTCCGCAAACTTGGGTGTCTCCCCCAAAATAATGTCGGGCGGTGAGATCGACTCCATTTCGGCCATCAAGGCTTTTCTTGCGGCAATCAGTTCCCGAAGTCCGGCGCCATCCCATTCACCGGCCAAAACCGAAACCAGTTCCGGCCAGGTGCAGAAGTAAACGTCGCCCTGCTTATCAATGATGTCCCGCCCGCAAAAACGAGAGCCTAACTCCTGGGCTATTATACGATACCCTGCCATTGCTTCGGCCAGCACCGATTTGGTCATTTCCCGCACCGCGGCTCCGGACTGGGCCTGCCTGATCCATTTCCTGATCGATGAGTGCCTTTTTGAGGGCACTTTAGCTTTGATTTCGAGCCAGGCCTGTTCAACCTTTTCTCTTTGCTCCGCCTTCAGTTTGGCAAGGTCGGCGGTGTAGAGCGTGCTGCGTACGATATCCATCAGGTAGGAAGGGTCCTCCTGCCACCGGAGATTGATGATGTCAAGCTCGTAGACGGCCCGGTGTCCGAATTCTGCGAGAAACTCACGGAAGGCCTGCTTAAAAGGAGAACTGTCGGGCAACTCTTCCTCCCACGAAAGAAGGCCGAAGGGCGTACTATTGAGAAACGGAACGGCGTCATTATCCCGCCGGGCGATCTCGGTTAACTCAACAAGCCTGTAACCGTGGTCGGCACTGGTTATGCCCGGACCTCCGCCGACCGTTAAGGCGTTTAAAAGCATGGGGGCCCTGACCCCGAAATGCTTAACAAGAACTCTCATTAACGACGCTACGGGCGTTGTGGCCGCCCCGCTCAGAAACCAGAATTTCCTGGCAAATTCGCTGACAACCCGGCCCAATTCGTCATACAGAGTGATAAACTCCCTGTCTTGCAGTCGCGCTAATTCTTTTTCAGTCAAGGTTTTTACGGAATGCGATACTTGAGTATGGATTTCGGCGGAGTTCTTCGTGAGCCTGCCGACTAAAGACCCCGCTCTCATCAGGTACCACATCCGTTTCAAACCGGCAAGACCGCGAAAAGGTTTAGGGTCCTTTATCTCAATTTCCGGCTGGTGGCCTCCCCAGAAGATTTTTGCGTCACGGGGCAATGCACCCATGGAATCGAACAAGAACCATTGCAGGGCCGATAGATTGCAGTAAAGCCGGCCGTTGAAAAACCTGGAAAACTCTAAGCCCTCCGGCAGCCGATAACCGATTTCCGTACAAGAAGCTTTATGGATGGTGTCGATGATAGTTTTCATTAAGCGGCGGTTCAAAGGAGACTGGACCATCGGTACGGCGTCTCGGTAATTGCCGTTGGACCAGATGTCCGGCTGGTTCTTCAAGGCGGTGAAAGTGTTTCGGGGCAGGGTTGTTACCGGCCTCGCCTGCACCAGAACAAAATCCCGGCCGTCAAAAGCCCATTCCACATCCTGGTGCCGCTCACAGTCCCCCAGGGCTTCGAAGACCCTTAAAAGGACCAGGCCCAGCTTTTCTACTTCCTTGTCGGTCAACACCTGCCGCGCGGACAATTCCGTGGACGGCGTAAATTCAGTTCCCCCGTCTTCCTTGGTTCGGGTCAAGCCTTCCTTCCGCCCGGTTTTTCGTTCAATTATCCGGGGGGCCGCGGTAAACGCCCCGGCGTCCAACAAATATGTGTCAGGCTCCACGGCGCCGGTTACAACGGACTCCCCCAGGCCGAAATTGGCGTTGACAACCAACACGTCCCTGCGACCGGTCCGGGGGTCGCAAGTAAAACCTACTCCCGCCGACCGGGCCTCCGCCATTTCCATGACAACCACCGCAGGCGCAACCTCATTGTCGCTTATGTTTAGTTTTCTGCGGTACGCCACGGCCCGAGGCGACCACAGGGAGGCATAACACCCTTTTACCGCCGCCAGGATATCGCCTAATCCACGGACATTCAAAAACGATTCATGGACGCCGGCAAAGGATGCCGTAGCCGAGTCTTCGGCCGACGCGGACGACCTCACGGCCAGCGGCCTTTCAACAATACCCAGGCTGCCCAGCATGTAGGTTAATTCTTCTACGATCGGCTGCGGTATGGAGCCCTCTTTGATTCTATTCATCAATTGAGTTAACTTGTCCTGGTTGGATGTTTCATCAATGTTTCCGGCGCTTACTGATTTAGAAATGTTCAGAATTGCGTCCTGCAGCCCGTTGTTGTCGATGAACTCGTCGTATGCCTGAACGGCGAGCACCCCTCCCACGGGGATGTTAAAGCCGTACCTCGCCAGGCGTCCCAGGTTCCAGCCCTTGCCGCCGGCCTGCTGTACGCCGGACTGAAAGGCTTCACCCCAGGTCAAAAAATATTTAACTACGGATTTTGTCACTGCAACACACCCTGTTTGATGAAGTGAACTGAACAACATATCCGGAATTCAGTACCCGGTGGACTACTTAGCTACTGATAACTGACCACTGACTACTAAATTCTATTGACTCCCGCCCCTGTTAATTGCCCCGTAAAGAAACAGGTCCACTATTTTTGCAATCTCTTTGCGAAGTTCGAAACTGGGCGAATCATTCAACCAATCCAAGACAATAGCGCCGCGAAGAATATCGATAAGCACCACCATCAGCTTAACCGGTACATCCTGCCTGATTTCGCCCGACTGCTGTCCCTGCCTGATAATCTCAGCCACAATACTCTGAGTGCCCGTTTCGCCACCGTTGAATTCCGACCCCCGATACATGTTTTTCAGGCGGTACCCCAGGCATATTCCGGTAATCTCCGGATTGATTTCCACCCACTCGTATGCCTTGTCGAGCGCGGTCAGTAAGCGCGACCTGGTATCAGGCAGGTTATGCAAAACTTCAAAGGTCGCTTGAGCCAGTCCCTCGGAAATCTCTCTTACAAATTCGTCAACAATAGCCTCTTTGACAGGGAAGTGGTTATAAAGGGTTTTCCTGGCGATATCGGCTTCTTCCGCAATCTGCTCCATGGTTGTATTAATAAACCCCTGACGCTGAAACAAATCCATAGCCACTTGAACGATTTTCTGCCGCGTTTCCTTCTTCTTCCTCTCCACCCTGCCTTCAACCGGTATGTCCCTTTGATCCATTGCGTCACCCCCAAGGAACAAATTGTATTGTTACACGTTTGTATATTATTATACAATGTGTGATACTCATTTGTCACTATTTTCTCCCTTTGTTACCGGTTTGTCAATATCCATTTCCCCGAAAAAAAAGCCCCCGTAAAGGGACCACCGCCAATCGTTCTATCCACTGTTAAACACCGGTCCAGCAATGCTTTCTACCCGTAACCAAACAAATATCACCCTTTACTTGCCGCTCTGGAGCCACCTGGTGATTTCCGGTTTTGACGGCACGCGGCCGGAAGAAACGACCTTACCGTCTATCACCAGCCCGTGTCATATTAAAGCATTGTTTTTTCTAAAACTATATGCTAATATGAGTATATATTTAAGGAGGAAAGTCTATGGCGCAGAAAGGATTGGAACTCACAGCCGAACTTTTTCGGGTACTGGGACACCCGTTGCGCATTAACATAATCCAGTTCTTGCGCGGAGGAGAACGGTGTGTCTGCGAAATCATACCGGCAGTCGGTGCGGGACAACCGGTAGTGTCGAAACACCTTGCCCACCTGCGGCAGGTCGGTATTCTCGAGTGCCGGAAAGAAGGATTAAAGGTCATTTATCGGGTCCGTGACCCGGTAGTGTTTACGCTTTGTGACCTGGCGCAGGAACACATTTCCCGGAGAATCGCGGAACTGGTCATACTAACGACGGATTATCAGGTCGCTCAAAAGAGTTGAATAGAACAGGAGATAACCGGGTTACGGTATCGGCAGTTGTTGATTACTTCGGAGATCTTTTTTAACCGCAGGGAGTTGAGGCAGGTGTTCAGCAGCTATACCGTCAGAATGGTACGTCCCATTTGCGCCGTAAACCGGCCGGTGGTTGGGGCGTTTGTGGATATAGATACCGACATCCGGGAGGTTTTGCCGTATTTAAACGCTGAGCTGGGAAACTGTATATACAATCCTGAAATGCCGTTCCTCCGGTTCCTTTGGTCAGGTAAGAGTGTCACCCTTTACCCCCTTAACATAGGCATCACCGGCCTCGCGGATGAGGAAGAGGCCCACCAACTGGTCGAAGCTTTGCGCCTACTACTGGGAGAA
The DNA here is from genome assembly GCA_040755295.1 of Bacillota bacterium. NCBI lineage: Bacteria > Bacillati > Bacillota > Bacillota bacterium. The sequence goes on from JBFMBK010000008.1 coordinate 16,910, forward strand.
ACCTGGGAACGGCGGGCAGAGATAGAGCCCAGCTACCGCCGCGGTTCCGAAGTAACCGTGTTGGATGTGCTGAAGCGGTTACCCCGCACAAACTGTGGGTGCTGCGGTGAGCGCACCTGTCTTGCCTTCGCGGCACGGCTTCTGAAACAGGATATGATCCTGGCCGACTGCACACCGCTTGCCGAGGCCGAACAGCGCCCTGCCCGGGAGGATTTGGTACGGTTACTTTTGGCCGGAGGGTATCCGGTAGGGTGAAATTGGTTTCATTTAGGCTGCAAAACCGGGAATGGAGAGAAATGTAAGCTTGGATACAAGAACTTGGGCAGAAAAAACAGGTAAATGGTTTGAAAAGAAACTGCTCTTGTTCATCGTTTTATCAATCGCCGGAGGGATACTGCTCGGTTTTACTCTGCCGGGCACCGCCCAGAGCTTGAGGCGGTACATTAATTTTACCCTTTATCTGATGTTGTACCCCATGATGGTAGGGATTCAGATAGAGAAGGTGGCGCAGGCGGCACGGGAGATTAAGGCGATTTCTTTTTCCTTCGTGTTCAACTTTGTGCTCTCCCCGCTGCTCGGATGGGCGCTTGCTATGCTTTTCCTGAGACAATATCCCGACTTTGCGGCCGGTCTCATCCTCCTGGCTGCCACACCGTGCGCAGGGATGGTAGTAGGCTGGACGGGTCTTGCACGGGGTAACGTCCCGCTGGCGCTGGTAATCGTAGTGGTAAGCCTTCTACTCAGCATCCTCACAATTCCGGTAACGATGCTTGTGCTGGCAGGAGCCCTGGTTCACATCGACATAACAGGCATGCTCAAGGGCACGCTGGCCGTTATTCTTGCGCCGCTTTTGGCGGGGGACATCACGCGGCGTCTAATACTGGCGCGCTGGGGACCGGACGGTTTTCAGGCGATCAGGCCTCTTTTGCCCCCGCTTTCGATGCTAGGCATGTTCGGGATCATCTTAATCTCCGTCGCCAACGGCGCGCCCCGGATAACCTCCGACTGGTCGGGTATGTTGATGGCGGCGCCGGCGCTGGCGGGATTTTACCTGTTACAGATGGTCGCCGCCATGACCGCTTCCCGCCGAATAGGCTTCAAACCGGGTGATGTTATCGCCTTAACCAACGCCGTCGCAGGAAAAAACATATCGCTTGCGCTGGGACTTGCGGTTCACTTTTTCAGTCCGGTGACGGCCGCAATGCTTGCGGTAAACCCTCTTTTTCAGGCACCGGTCATGGCGTGGTTCTACCGCTGGTCCGTCCGTCTCCAAACGGTGAAGACGGTGCAGGGAGCCGCATCCGGCACCGGGGGGAAAAGGGGGGATAATGTTCGGCCCGTGAAACAAATCGGGACCGGAACAAGAGGTAAATAATGGGCAAGCCGAGGCGCCGGATCGAGTTACTTTACTGGATAAGCTACCCAAAACCATTTTCATTCTTTGATGATGCGCTTGCGGCATGGGCATAACCATAAACGGATTACAAACAATTCGGAGGTGGTATAAAGGTGTCCGGTATCGAAAAGAAAAAACCCTTGGTCGTTGACGAAGAGCCGCCGGACATTGAGACGGCTCAAGAAAGCATCAGCAAAGGCGTTCCCGCGGCACAGCCGGTAACGCGGAGGCTTTCTTTTCTGGACCGGTACTTGACCCTATGGATATTTGCGGCGATGGCCGTCGGCCTGGGTGCTGGTTACATATATCCGCAAATCGCCGGTTTCTGGGGCAAGTTCCAGGTGGGAACCACAAATATACCCATCGCCGTCGGCCTTATTTTGATGATGTACCCGCCGCTGGCCAAGGTACGTTACGAGGAACTGCCTACTGTCTTTAGGGACGGGAAGTTGTTGGCCCTTTCACTGGTTCAAAACTGGATAGTGGGACCGGTAGTCATGTTCGTCCTTGCCGTGCTGCTTCTTCCGGACAAACCGGAACTGATGACCGGGGTCATCCTGGTGGGCTTAGCCCGTTGCATCGCCATGGTGCTGGTGTGGAACGACCTGGCTGACGGCAATCCGGAATACGTGACTGGGCTCGTGGCGTTTAACGCCGTCTTTCAGGTGCTCACCTATTCGATTTACGCTTACCTATTCTTGACGATTATTCCGTCCTGGCTGGGCATGTCCGGCGTAGTGGTCAACGTATCCATGGGGGAGATCGCCAAGAGCGTCTTCATTTACCTGGGTATCCCCTTCATCGCCGGTTATATCACCCGCGCAGTTCTGGTGAAGTCGCAGGGGCGCGACTGGTACGAGAAAGACTTTATTCCCCGGATCAGCAAGCTCACGTTGATCGCCCTGCTTTTCACCATCCTTGTGATGTTTTCCCTTAAGGGCGAGGTCATTGTAACATTACCTTTGGACGTGTTGCGGGTGGTTATTCCCCTGACCATATACTTTGTGTTCATGTGGCTGGTCACCTTTTTCATCGGTAAGTGGATCGGGGCAGACTATGGAAGGACCACCACTATCGCTTTTACCGCCTCCAGCAACGACTTCGAGCTGGCCATCGCCGTTGCCGTGGCTGTCTTCGGCATTCACTCCGCCCAGGCCTTCGCCACCGTTATCGGCCCACTGGTGGAAGTACCGGTGCTGATCAGCCTGGTCAACGTGGCCCTGTATTTCAGGCGGAGGTATTTCGGACACGAACCCCAAGGATAAGGTAGTAAAGGCTTATCTAAAAGCTGGAGGACCTTAGATGATGGGACAACAGAGAATCATGGTCGCTGTTTTCGGAGAGAACGCCCCGGTTTCACCCGGTTGCGGCTCGGACACCCCTGGATGCAGACCGGTAAAGACGATGAGAGACGAGGTCGAGGAGTTGAGTCGAGCCCTGAAGGATAAATTCGGCGACCGAGTCGCGGTGGAGTTTATCGATGTGAACTGCGGTGAGATTAATAACCATCCTAAGATTAAGGAAATAGTGAACCGGTTAAAGCTCCCCATCACCGCTATTAACGGCGAACCGCGGTTCTGCGGGGGGATAGCGCTTAAAACGATAGCGGAGGCGATTGAAGGGCTGTTCGCCGTTTAAAGAGCAGACTATAAGAGGCATGGAATTAATACGGAAATACCGGCACATGTCTGAAACGGTCTAAAGAAATTATTCAAAATAATACCGTGTAAAGGAGAATCAAACTTGGCTACGCAAAACCCAAACAAGAAACCAAACCTTATCTGCACCTGCGGGAGCATCCCGGCCGACGGCGCCGACACCGCCGTGCCGGGGGTGGCGATCCTGACCTGTGCCGGCGGATCGAACACCGGACAGATCACCAACGCCGCCGGGATAATGCTGGCCAAAAACGGCGTGGGTTACCTCGCCTGCCTTGCCGGCGTAGGAGCGGAAGCTAAAGCAACCCTTTCAAAACTCGCCCGGGCGCAAAAGGTGGCTGTAATCGACGGCTGCTCGGTAGCCTGTGGCAAAGGGATGATGGACAAGGCCGGAATCAAAACGGACTATTATCTTCAGGTAATGGATCTGGGAATAAGAAAAGACCCCGGCGTGCTTGATCCGGATCCCGAAGCGGTGGCACGCGTCGTTTCCGCTGTTACTGCCGGTATACAAGAGGCAGCGGTTGCTTCCGGGATGAAACCGGATAACGGGTTAACGGGATAATCCTTATAAGTGTTATCGGATAAATTTCATCAATCGCGCAATACACCGGAGTATAGCCGGATGTCTCGATAAGACGGGAGGTCAACCGGATGACTGAGCGGCAAAAGTTCCTTTTAATCGTCGGCGTATTCGTGGCGGCGTATTACCTTCCCATTGAGCACGCGCGACTGAGAAGCGCTTTGATTGAAGCGTTTTATATGCTCCACGACTACGCCCGGGCGCACGTGCTCTTTTGCCTTGTACCGGCGCTCTTTATCGCGGGAGCGATGAGTAATTTTCTGTCCTCGCAGGCGGTCATTAAGTATTTGGGGCCGGAAAGCCCAAAATGGGCGGCTTACGGGGTGGGCGCGGTTTCGGGAGGCATCCTCGCCGTATGTTCCTGCACCGTGCTCCCCCTTTTCATGGGCATCTATAAGCGCGGCGCGGGGCTCGGGCCGGCGATCGCCTTCTTGTACTCCGGTCCCGCGATCAACGTGCTGGCGATAATCTTCTCCGCCAAGGTCCTCGGTTGGCAGATAGGCCTGGCCCGCGCCGTGGGAGCGGTCTTGTTCTCGGTGGTGATCGGTCTTATCATGGCCTTCCTCTTCCGGGGGGAAGAAGAGGAACGGGTAAAAGGGATTACGGATGTGGGAGAAGTTGCCGGAAGACGGTCTCTGGGACAAACGGTCCTGTATTTTGCGGTGCTGGTGCTCATCCTGGTCTTCGCCGCCTGGGGAAAACCCGCGACGGCAACCGGTCTTGCCCACGGCATCTACCTGGCGAAATGGTACCTCGTAGTACTTCTGCTTATAGTCTTGGCGGGCATGCTCAAGGCATATTTCGAACGGGACGAACTGAAGAGCTGGATTTACACCACCTGGGACTTCAGTAAGAAGATCTTGCCGCTTCTTTTTGCGGGCGTTTTGGTGGCGGGCTTTCTCATGGGACGTCCCGGCGCCGATACAGGCATAATACCCGCGAAGTACATCGCCGGCGCTGTCGGCGGAAACGGCTTTCTCGCAAACTTCATCGCGTCGGTGATCGGGGCTTTCATGTACTTCGCCACCCTTACGGAAGTGCCGATCGTTCAGGGACTTCTCGGCTCGGGGATGGGAAAAGGCCCGGCTCTCGCGCTGCTGCTGGCCGGACCGGCACTGAGCCTGCCCAGCATGCTGGTGATCAACAGTGTCCTTGGACCGAAGAAAACGGCTGCCTACGTGTCCCTGGTGGTGATCATGGCCACCCTGACGGGAAAGATCTTCGGGGCGTTCTAAACCTATTAGCAAAGGAGTCCCACATGCCGCCGTAGCGGCACCATGAAGCATGAAAAAGTGCGACAGTAGCGTAACACGGGCGAAACGCGGCAGGAAGTAATGTAGTGCAAGGAAGACCGGTGGAGACGAACCGGGCAATTAAGAAGTGAGAAGTGCGAAATTGGAAGTGGGATTCTTGAAGGAATTCGCTTATAAGCGAATTCCCACAAGTATCTCACCTCTAACCTCTCGCCTCCCACCTCTCGGTTGGCGGTAATGCGTTGCTCATCGCCGCGCCCATCGAAAGAAGTTGCTATTTGTAAAAGGAGGTTAAACCATGCGTGAGATCAAAGTTCTGGGTCCCGGCTGCCCAAAGTGCAAGACGCTGGAAGAGGAAGTGCGTCGGGTGCTGGCGGAACTCAACCTGCCGGCGGAGGTAAAGAAAGTAACCGATCTCGGCGAGATTCTCAAATACGGGGTGATGTTGACCCCGGCGCTGGTGGTGGACGGTCAGGTCAAGGTGAGCGGTCGGGTGCCGCCGCCGGCGGAGATAAAGCGTATGCTGACGGAATAGAAAGGACCTTTACGATGAAAAACGGGAAGAAAGTCGGAAAACAGACAGCCCAAGCGCAAAATAATACCCGGGCGACCTCAAGGCCGCTTCCGAAAAAAACAGCCGCCACAGTCGTCAAAGTGTTTCTTCTTATCGTTCTTGTCGCAAGCCTAGTGGGCATTGCCGGTGAAGAGTATCATTGGGGGCATGGGAACAGGCATGTGGCGGACAGCCGCTTGCCTGAGACCGCCGGTGAGCCGGCAACCGGTAAGACAGTCGATAAGCCGTCCGCAGATGAACCGGCGGCTAAGGAACAAAAGACGGTTATCGCCTACTACTTTCACGCTACCGCCCGGTGCTCATCCTGCATTAATATCGAGAACTACACCCGCGAAGTCATCGAAGACGACTTCACCGGCGCCATTAAAGACAGGCAGTTGCTATGGCACGTAGTAAACGTTGAAGAGCCGGGAAACGAACATTTCATCCAAGACTACCAGCTCTACTCGCAGTCAGTAGTCCTTGTGGAAATGCAGAACGGCAAACAAACAAGATGGAAAAACCTTAAGAAAGTCTGGTCTCTTCTTAACGATAAGGCCGTATTTCAAAAGTACGTTCAGGAAGAGGTTAGCACATTTTTAGGCGCTTAGTTAGAGCGCCAAGATCTGCGTCAAATGCAAGAAAAACTAACCACAGAGACGCAGAACACACGGAAGGGAAAAGACGGAAATATGGGTATTCATTCTTTGGATGCATTCTTACTTAATGCAGGGCTTGCTTTATGGTTGGGTATCCTCACCTCGATAAGCCCGTGCCCGTTGGCGACCAACATCGCCGCGATTTCTTTCATCGGCAGGCGTGTGGGAAACACACGACTGGTTTTGCTGTCGGGGCTCCTGTACGCGATCGGCAGAATGGCAGTCTACCTGGCGTTGGGTATCCTTATCGTAGCCAGCGTTCTGTCCATACCCGAAGTCTCCAACTTTCTCCAGAAATATATGCACAAACTGTTGGGGCCCCTCCTGATCATAGTGGGGATGTTTCTTCTGGAACTGATACGTTTCAACTTCGGCGGGTTCGGAGTAAGCGAAAGGGTGCAACAGCGTGTCGAACGAAGCGGCATTTGGGGAGCATGGCTTCTCGGAGTTGTTTTTGCGCTTTCTTTTTGCCCGGTTTCTGCGGCGCTTTTCTTCGGAAGCCTCATCCCCCTTTCGGTAAAGCACGGGTCCAGTGTTCTGCTTCCTTCGCTCTACGGGATCGGCACCGCTTTACCGGTCGTGGTTTTTGCTTTCCTGGTGGCTTTTGCCGCTCAATTGGTAGGCCGGATTTTCAACCAACTGACCCAGATAGAGTGGTGGGTGCGCAGGATAACCGGCGGTATATTCATAGTGGTCGGTATCTATTACTGTCTGGTTTACATATTCCACTTATTATCGACTCAACGTACGTTTTAACAGCTGACTGTCCTTTTACTCCTCTTTCAGTTCCTCCAGGGACTTTATATCGACCAGATGCGGGAGCAGGAGATACCGGCGCCCGGTATCGTCCCGGGGGTATCCCGGCAGGATCCTGCCGGTCAGCATGACGGCGTGGTTGTTGAGCCGTTTGACCTCTTCGAGCGGGGGTTGATACTCGATAACCACCATCCTGCCGTCTTCGAGCTGCACCGCCGCCACCCGGCACTTCCCCTCATTAACGTGCCGGTAAGTTCCCACCAGACGGACAATCGCGTTCTTATGCTTTTCGATGTCTTGGTCCGAGCGGCAGAAAGGGTACTGCTTCGACTTTCCAATGGCGCACCCATTCGCCAGCGTGGCCAAAACAGCCGTTATCAGCACTAAAATTACAAGACGCATTGCACCTCACCTTACTTTTCGCGGCGCTAGGACAAGCCATTCTTCAAACATCGTACATTTGTTTGCATTTTTCCTTAATTTTAGTATAACAACTCAACGGATTAATAAACCTGAAAGTATACAAGAGCCCGGTGCTTTACTGAAACAAAAAGTGGGTCCGCCCGAACGGCGCGGCCCACTTTACTTCTTATTGAAGCTGTAGTACCGGAAATTAATTAGTACGCTACTCCACCGTGACGCTCTTGGCCAAGTTGCGCGGCTTGTCGACGTCGCACCCGCGGGTTACGGCGGCATAGTAGGCGAAGAGCTGGAGCGGCACTACCGCCACCGCCGGGGCGAGCATGGGGTGCGCGGGCGGCACGGTAATGACGGCGTCGGCCACCCGGGCGATGTTCCCGCCTGTTTCGGTCGTCACCGCCAGGACGTCGGCGCCGCGGGCCTTGACCTCCTTGATGTTGCTCACCGTTTTTTCGTACAGCGCGGGCTGGGTGGCAAGGGCCATTACCGGTACACCCGCGGTTATCAGTGCCAGGGTTCCGTGCTTCAGCTCGCCGGCGGCGTAAGCCTCGGCGTGAATGTAGGAGATTTCCTTGAGCTTCAGCGCCCCTTCCGCCGCCACCGCCCAATCCAGCCCCCGGCCGATGAAGAAGGTGCTCGACGCGTTCTTCCGGGCTGCCGCCAGCGCCGCGATCTCCTTGTCGCGCGCGAGTATTTCCGCCACGTATTCCGAAAGGCGCGGCAGTTCCGCCGTTAGTTTGCGCAGGAGTTCGGGAGGCGCCGTTCGCCTTTCCTGCGCCAGATAAATCGCGAAAAGCGTCAGCACGAAAACCTGTGCCACGTAAGCCTTGGTCGAAGCCACGGCGATCTCCGGGCCGGCCCAGGTAAAAAGGGAATCGTCCGCCTCCCGGGCCACCGAGCTTCCTACGACATTGGTCACCGCCAGAACGGAAGCGCCCCTGGCCTTCGCCTCCCGCATGGCGGCAAGGGTATCCGCCGTCTCTCCGGACTGGCTGACCACGATCAGCAGGTCGCCATCGCCGATCAGCGGCTCTCGGTACCGGAACTCGGAGGCGATATCGACCTCAACCGGGATGCGCACCAGACGCTCTATCAGCGTCTTTCCGATCAATCCGGCGTGATAGGCCGTGCCGCACGCGGTGATGAACACCCGCCGGCAGGATTTCAGCAGTTCCGGGTCCAGTTTCAGTTCCGGGAAAACGACGGTATCGCCGCTTACCCGCCCGCGCATGGTGTCCCGCAGCACCTTCGGCTGCTCGTGAATCTCCTTGAGCATGAAGTGCGCGTAAGAGCCTTTCTCGGCCTGGCCGGGGTCCCAGTTAACCTCGAAAACCTCTTTATCAATACGCCGTCCGGCGCCGTCGCAGATCAAAACGCCGTCCGGCCGCACATCGGCGAATTCGTCGTCTTTGAGGATGTGCGTCCGGCGGGTGGAAGCCAACACCGCCGGGATGTCGGAGGCCAGGAAGTTCTCTTCGCCGCCCAGTCCTACAATGAGGGGGCTGTCGCGGCGGGCGGCGACGACTCTGCCGGGTTCGCCCGCGGCAACCGCCGCCACGGCGTAGGAGCCGCGCAGAAGCGCCACGGCCCTCCTCAGCGCCGTGAACAAATCCCCTTCGTAAAGCTCCTCGATCAAATGCGGTATCACCTCGGTGTCCGTGTCCGAAACAAGCCTGTGGCCCCGCGCCGCAAGCTCCTGCCTCAACTCGAGGTAATTCTCGATAATCCCGTTGTGCACGACGGCGATTCGCCCCGCGCAGTCCAGGTGGGGGTGGGCGTTTATATCGGTGGGCGCCCCGTGGGTCGCCCAGCGGGTATGGCCGATGCCCGTGGTGCCAAGGGGGCTGTTGCCGTTAAGGTGAGACTCCAAGGCCGCGATCTTTCCCTCTTTCTTGAGCAAGGCCAGCCGCCCTTCTTCCACGACCGCGATACCCGCCGAATCGTATCCTCGATACTCGAGTTTTTTAAGACCCGTAATCAGAAGGGGCAGCGCCTGCTGTGGGCCGGTGTAGCCGACTATGCCGCACATTTTTTAGTCCTCCTTAAAAATAGTACTGCTTTCGGCGGGCGCGGCGATAAGCAACGCATTGCTGCGTCAGCCCGGCGGAGCCGAATCCTCACGTACGCACCCAGTACGCTCCGGTTCGCCTCCGCCGGCCTTTCTTGCACTGCATCACTTCTCGCCGCGTTCCGTGTATATTACAACACTGCTTCTAAAATCCAAGCTCACGGGTCACCCCATTTTCATTGTTCGTTGTGCCGCAACGCGGCATGGGCGAATCCTGTAAAGCTCGGTATTCATCTCTTTAAAAAGCAAGCGCCGGGCATTAAAGCACGGCGCTGTTTTCGCAAAAACAAAAGATGCGTATGCGCGCGGAAAGCCATACTTTGCCGAATCGCCACCTGGTGCTTTTGTCCCGGCGGTTACCCGCCGGTTTTGTGACACCGCTTACGGCCGTGGCCGGCCGGGAGGCACCCGCCGAATAAAACTCGATAAGCCTCCCCCTCGTCAACCGGTTAGGACGGTGATAAGCTGCGCCTGGCTGTTTCAGAAGTCAAAAGTCGGAAGCCCGAAAATTTAGGGGAAATTCGCATAGCGAATTTCTACAAAAATTCTGACCTCTGACATCCTGCATCCGACATCCGTTTCTGCCATGCTTGCTTCTGACCGTCCCGGTAGAGGGCTAATACTAAAATCCCTAACCGGTTCTGGCGCTTGAAAATTGTCATCAATTATATTCTACCTAAACCGCTATTTCACCTCCTTCGAGCGTGTGGACCACTCCCACCAGTTCATTCACCACCTGGAGGGTCAAGTCCGGATCGCGGGCCTCCACCATGACCCTGATCAACGATTCCGTACCCGAGGCCCGCACGAGCACCCTGCCCTCGCTTCCGAGGCGCTCTTCCTGCCGCTTTATCTCTTCCGCTAAAACCGGGCTGTTGAGTATCCTTTCCTTTTCGTTCACCCGAACGTTTTTCAAAAGCTGCGGGTACCGCTCGAATTCGGCCGCCAGCTCCCCGAGCGATTCCCCGGTTTCCCGCATCACCTTCAAAAGGTTCAGCGCGGTGATAATCCCGTCACCGGTGGTGTTCTGGCCGAGGAAAATGATATGCCCGGACTGCTCTCCGCCGAGACAGGCGCCGATCCGCAGCATCTCTTCTAAAACGTAACGGTCGCCTACCCTGGTCACCGAGGCGTCTATCCCGGAAGCGGCAAGCGCCCGGTGCAGTCCCAGGTTGGACATCACCGTAACCACGACTGTATTCGAGGCAAGCTCACCTCTCCTTTTGAGGTAACGGGCGCAGGCCAGGATGATGGCATCGCCGTCGACAACGTTTCCTTTTTCGTCCACGGCGATCAACCGGTCCGCGTCTCCGTCAAAAGACAGACCCAGAGCGGCGCCGGAAGAGAGCACCAGTTCGCTTAGCGCCTGCGGCCTTGTGGAACCGCAGCCGCTGTTGATGTTAAGCCCGTCCGGCCGGGCTCCCGCGGCGATGACCTCCGCCCCCAGAGATTCAAGCACCCGCGGCGCAACCTCATAAGCCGCCCCATGGGCGCAGTCCACCGCGATCCGGAGTCCTTTGAGTTCCTTCGGTCCGGCGTTGAGGGCGTGATTCATGTACCGCCTGACCGCGTCGTGCGCCGTCACCGCCCGGCCGATGTCGCCCCCCACCGGTGAAGGAATGCCGTTCATGCGCCCCAAAACAAATCCTTCAATCTCTTCTTCGGCCGCGTCCGGCAATTTATAACCGTCGGCCCCGAAGAATTTTATTCCGTTGTCCGGCGCGGGGTTATGCGAAGCCGAAATCATTACCCCGCCCGCCGCTTCAAGGGCGCGTACAAGATAAGCCACCGCCGGTGTCGGCACAACACCCAGCAGAAGAGCGTCGGCGCCCGCGGACAGTATCCCCGCGACTATCGCCGCTTCCAGCATCTCACCCGAAGCCCGGGTATCGCGCCCCACAACGATCCCTTTGGTCCCCGGTCTGCGGGTAAGGATATACGCGCCTGCCCGGCCGAGTTTAAACGCCAGTTCGGGACCAAGCCCGTCATTGGCAACACCTCGAACACCGTCGGTGCCAAAAAGAATACCCACTCGCGCAAAAGCCCCCTTCGGCCAAACTTTATAACGACAAAGTTCCCGTGTCAACGATATTTTATCTTATGCCGCAAGAAAATAGTTGGTTAGTCTGGAGGCCTTGAAGTAAATGGTTTTAAAAGGCTTAATCGTGGCTGTCCTTCTTCAGCAGGCCGTAAGCAAAGCTGTCCGCAAGCGCCTGCCAGCTCGCCTCGATGATGTTCGGGGATACCCCTACGGTGACCCAGGACCTTTGCCCGTCGGCCGTTTCGATAAGCACGCGGACCAGTGCGCCCGTGCCGGCTGTTTCATTCAGTACGCGCACCTTATAGTCGGTAAGCCGCATTTTTTTTATGGAGGGATAAAACTGTTCCAGGGCCTTGCGAAGCGCGTTGTCGAGTGCGTTGACGGGACCGTTGCCCTCGGCGGCGGTGTGGACCATCTTGTCTCCCACCTGGAGCTTGATCGTGGCTTCGGAATGAACGGTGCCGCCTTCCTTCAGCTCGTTAAGGATACGAAGGGTTTCTAATATGAAGGGCTTCTGGTAGTTGTTCGAAGCCTTCATGAGCAAAAGCTCGAAGGAACCTTCGGCGCTCTCAAACTGAAACCCCTGGTGTTCGAGCTCCTTCAACTGATCCAGGACCTGGCGGGCCGATTCCCCCTGTGTCGGCAGGTCATGGTTCAATTCGCGGAGTTTGTGAAGCATGTTCGACAGACCGGATAGTTCCGAGACAAGAACCCGGCGGCGGTTGCCCACCGCTTCCGGGTTAATGTGCTCGTAAGTTAGCGGGTCTTTCATCAGCGCGTTGACGTGCAGACCGGCTTTACTGGCGAAGGCGCTCATCCCGACATAAGGCTGCTGCGGGTTCGGGTGAATGTTGGCGACCTCGCTGACGTAACGGGACAGCTCCACCATACGCCGCACCCTTTCCGCCGGAATGGTTATCATACCGCACTTCAATGAAAGATTGGGAACCACCACGCAGAGGTCGGCGTTGCCGCAGCGTTCGCCGTATCCGTTAACCGTTCCCTGCACCTGTCCCGCGCCGGCCTGGACGGCCGCAAGGGTATTGGCCACCGCCATGCCGGTGTCGTTATGGGCGTGTATCCCCACCGGGAGGTCGAAACTCCCGCAGACCAACTCCACCACCGGACCGATCTCCCAGGAAAGCATGCCGCCGTTGGTGTCGCAGAGTACCAGACCCGCCGCGCCGCCGGCGGCGGCCGCCTCAAGCGTGGCGAGGGCATACTCCCGGTTTGCTTTATAACCGTCGAAGAAATGCTCGGCGTCGTAAATCACCGTCAGCCCTTGGTCCCGGAGGTAAGCGATCGACTCCCGGATCATCGCCAGGTTTTCCTCAAGGGTGGTACCGAGCGCCCGGGTTACGTGAAAATCCCAGCTCTTCCCGACGAGTGTGGCTATTGTGGCCCCGGATTTTAGGATTACCGACAGGTTTTCATCATCCGCCGGACGGACGTTCTTCTTCCTGGTGGAGCCGAACGCCGTAACCCGGGCGTTTTCAAGCCTTAGCTCGCGGACACGGGCGAAATACTCCATGTCCTTGGGGTTGGAGCCTGGGTAGCCCCCTTCGACGTAATGGAAGCCCATCCGGTCGAGCTTTTGGGTGATTTTTAATTTATCCTCGACGGAAAAGGATATCCCTTCCGTCTGCGCTCCGTCACGCAGCGTGGTATCATAAACCTCTACCGCACGCATCTTGTCACTCCTGCCTCCGGCTGACTATTTACCGGCTTCCGCCCTGCCGATAACGTAAGGTATGAGCCCTCCCGCCGTAACAATCGCCTGCATAAACGGCGGAATCGGCCGGGCCTGGTACTCCTGCCCGGTGCCGACCACGGTGATCCTGCCTGTGTCGAGATCGACCCGCACCCGGCTTCCCGTCGGTACCGATTCGGCTTCAGCGCATTCGAGAATGGGAAGCCCGATGTTGAAAGCGTTCCGGTAAAATATCCGTGCAAAGCTTCGGGCCACCACGCAGGCCACACCGGCGGCCTTGATGGCCACAGGCGCGTGCTCCCGCGAGGAACCGCACCCGAAATTGGCCCCGGCCACTATCACGTCGCCTGATTGAACGCGTCCGGCGAATGTGGGATCGGCGTCTTCCATACAGTGGAGCGCCAGTTCCGCCGGGTCGCTGGTGTTAAGGTAACGCGCCGGGATGATAAGGTCCGTGTCGACGTTATCGCCGAATTTAAAGACGTTTCCTTCAGTCATTTAGCTCACCTCTTCCGGGCCTGCAATCCGTCCCGCAATAGCGGATGCCGCAGCCACAGCGGGGTTGGCGAGATAGACCTCGCTTTCCGGATGCCCCATGCGTCCCACAAAATTACGGTTAGTCGTGGAGACCGCGCGCTCGCCTTTGGCCAGGATCCCCATATGCCCGCCGAGACACGGCCCGCACGTCGGCGTGGAAAAGACGGCTCCGGCAACGATAAAGGTTTCGATAAGGCCTTCTTTGAGCGCCTGGAGATAGATCTCCTGGGTCCCGGGAATAACTATCATCCGCACGTTCTTGTGGACCTTTCTGCCGCTTAAAACCCGGGCCGCCAGACGCAGGTCGTCCATCCGCCCGTTGGTACACGAACCGACTACCACCTGATCGATTTTAACATCCCCCGCCCTGCTCACCGGCCTGACGTTGTCCGGTAAATGCGGGCAAGCCACGCAGGGCTCGAGATCGCTCACGTCAAACTCATAAACCTTTTTATAGCCGGCGTCGGGGTCGCTCGCAAATACCCGGTAGGGCCGCCGGGCGCGGCCGCGGACGTAAGCGTCGGTCTTGTCGTCGGCGGCGATGATCCCGTTTTTAGCGCCGGCCTCCACCGCCATGTTGCACATGGTAAGCCGTCCGTCCAAAGAAAGGTTTTCTATCACCGGCCCGCAAAACTCCATGGCGCAGTAAAGCGCCCCTTCCACCCCGATCTCCCCTATGGCGTGAAGAATCAGGTCCTTACCCCCGACCCACGGCCCTAATTTACCGGTGTACACGAACTTCAGTGATTCCGGTACCTTAAACCAGGTCTCGCCGAGCGCCATCGCCGCAGCCAGGTCGGTGGACCCCACCCCGGTGGCGAATGCGCCGAGCGCCCCATAAGTGCAGGTATGGGAATCAGCCCCGATAACCACGTCGCCGGGTCCCACCAGTCCCTGTTCGGGCAGGAGGCAGTGCTCGATACCCATCCGCCCGACCTCGAAGTAGTTGGGCAGGTCGTGCCGCCGGGCGAATTCCCTCATAACCTTGGCCTGCTCCGCTGATTTAATGTCCTTGTTGGGCGTGAAGTGATCCGGGACCATAACCACCGCCGCCGGGTCGAAAACAGGCACGCCGACCCGCTCAAACTCCCGGATCGCCAGGGGCGCGGTGATGTCGTTCCCCAGGAGCACGTCGACTTTCGCGCTGATCAATTCGCCCGGTTCGACGTATTCCTTCCCGGCGTGCGCCGCAAGTATCTTCTCCGTTACCGTTTGTGGAATCCGGCTCATCTCCATCCACCTTCCGCAACTCTCATTAAGAATACAGAATATAAAATGTAGAATGTAACCCCTAACCCGGATAAGCCGAAGAAAAAATTTTCCCACAGAGACCCGGATTGAGTATCAATTGAGTCCTGGGCATTATGTCGCGACCTGAGAAAGAAATAAAAGTTCCGGGTTACGAGTTCCAAACTAAAAAGAACATTTGCCTGAAAGCTGCTCACGTCATTCTATCTGTGTTGATCGTGGTTAAAATCCCCGACTCGTGACTCCTGCCTCACTCAAGTCTACTTACCTTCTATTTTCCATATTCTATCTACTGCCTACTATCTATTAAATAAACTAAATAAACGCTAGCGCTGTTTTAGCCCGTTCATATCCGCCACCATTTTATTGATCGCATCGATGTAAGCCCGCGCACTCGCCTCAAGAACGTCGGTGCTGATTCCCCGGCCCAGGAATATCTGACCTTTCTCATTCTTGACCCTCACCATAACACTCCCTACCGCGTCTTTACCGCCGGTAACCGCATCGATGCCGTAGGCCTCGAGGGTAAACGTAAACCCGGTTATCTTATCGATAGCCTTATATATCGCGTCCACGGGCCCGTTCCCGCAGGCGGCCTCCTCGATCACGTTGCCGCCCGACAGCAGCCCGAGGGTGGCCGTCGGAACCACGGTGGTCCCGCTGGAGATATGGAGGTAGCTGAGCTCGTAGGTCGGCGGTATTTTGCGGATCTCTTCCTCCATGAGCACCTGCAGGTCGTCGTCCGTAACGGTCTTTTTCCGGTCACAGAGTTCCTTGAACCGGGTAAAAGCCGCCTTCAGCTCTTCTTCCGTAAGCGTATACCCCAACTCCGCCAGCCGCGTCTTGAAGGCGTGCCTTCCGGAAAGCTTGCCCAGCACGATCTGCGACTGGGGGATTCCGATGACCTTCGGGTCAATGATCTCGTAGGTCGTACGCTCTTTCAACACCCCGTCCTGGTGAATCCCTGATTCATGAGCGAAAGCGTTCTTCCCGACCACGGCCTTATTCGGCTGGACCGGCATACCGGTTAAAACGGTTACGAGTTTCGAGGTGCGAAAGATCTCTTCGGTTTTGATGCCGGTGGTCATCCCGTATAACGAGCGTCTGGAGTAAAGCCCCATTACCAATTCCTCAAGCGCCGCGTTCCCGGCCCGCTCGCCGATGCCGTTCACCGCCACCTCCGCCTGCCGCGCGCCGTTCCTGATCGCCGCCAGCGTATTGGCGACCGCCAGCCCGAGATCATTATGACAATGAACGCTGACAATCGCTTTTTCAATCCCGGGCGTCCTTTCCCGAATGGTCCGGATGAATTCTCCGAACTCCTCGGGAACCGCATAACCGACGGTATCGGGAATGTTCAGGACCGTAGCCCCGGCTTCGATCGCCGCCGCCAGTACCCGGCACAGGTAATCGACGTCGGAGCGCGAGGCGTCCATCGCCGAAAACTCCACGTCGGAGGTATAATCTTTCGCCCGCTTTACGCACTCCCGCGCGGCTTCAAGCACCTCCTCCCGGTCCATCTTCAGTTGATGCTTCAGATGAATGTCCGAGGTGGAGATGAAGGTGTGAATCCGGGGCTGTTCCGCCCCCTGCAGGGCCTCCCATGCCCGGTCGATATCCGCGAATTTCGCCCGCGCCAGGGCGGCGACCGTTGAGCCCTTGACGTCCTTAGCGATCTCCGAAACCGCGTTAAAATCGCCTGGCGAAGCTATCGGAAAACCGGCCTCGATTATGTCAACCCCAAGGCGCACCAACTGCCTGGCTATCTGAACCTTTTCCTTTACGTTCAGGTTCACCCCGGGCGATTGTTCACCGTCCCTGAGTGTGGTGTCGAAAATGTATATACGTTCCATCCGTATTCCCCCTGCCCGAATGGTTACAAACTAATCTATGGCCTCATCAAGACCGCTGCCCGCCAGGACCATAGGATAGACGTTTTCTTCCGGCTCGATAAGGCAATTAACCAGCGCCGGGCCGTCCTTCGCCATGACCTCTTCCACTATTCCGTCAAAAGCCGAGGCGCTTTCCGCCGTATAGCCGGCAAGACCGTAAACACCGGCGAGGGCCGCAAAATCGGGGACGAAGCTGAAATCCACCCCCGAATAACGCTTATCGCAGTAAAACTCCTGAAGTTGCCGTACCATTCCGAGCCGCTTGTTGTTAAGGATAAAAATCTTCACGGTAAGGCCCTGCTCGGCCAGTGTGCCGAGTTCGGTCATCATCATCTGGAAACTTCCGTCCCCGCTCACCAGGATCACCTGTCTGTCCGGACTGCCGAATTTCGCCCCGATGGAAGCCGGGAGTCCGTACCCCATGCAGCCCAGGCCACCGGAGGTTACAAGTGTGCGGGGGTGCTTAAAGCAATAATACTGCGCCACCCACATCTGATGCTGCCCCACGTCGGTCACCACAACGCTTTCCCCCCGAGTCAGGGCACTGAGCCGTTCAACAACGTACTGTGGCTTGAAGCCCGCTTCCCGTCCGTAGTCGAGGGGATGATCGCGCTTGTACCCCGCGACGGTCTCCAACCAGTCCCCGTTCTCGCGCAGCGAAAGAAGCGGGAGCAGCGCCGACAGCACCTGCTTGACGTCGCCGACTATCGGCAGGTTAGGACGGACATTCTTACCGATTTCCGCCGGGTCGACGTCCACGTGAATCACACGGGCGTTTGGCGCAAACTTCTCTACGGTTCCGGTTACCCTGTCCGCAAACCGTACCCCGAGCCCGATCAAGAGGTCGGAGTTGGTGATCGCCAGATTCGCGTAACGGGTGCCGTGAAGACCGGCCATGCCAAGGAACAGACTGTGGTCGCCCGGAAAACCGCCGATCCCCATCAGGGTCGACGCCACCGGCGCCGAAATGGTTTCCGCAAGCTTTAATAACTCCGGTGCGGCGCCGCTGCTTATAACCCCGCCACCCGCAAGGATAACAGGTCTACTGGATTCGAAAATCATCTTCGCCGCCTGGGCTACCTGCGTCGGATGCCCCTTGTACGTGGGCTTGTAACCCTTGAGTTCGACCTTTTCCGGGTAATCAAACTCCGTCATGGCGCCGGTCACGTCGCGGGGGAGGTCGATCAATACCGGTCCCGGCCTGCCGGTCCGGGCAAGATGAAAGGCCTTCTTAATAACGGAAGGAACCTCCGACGGGTCCTTAACCAGAAAGTTGTGCTTGGTGACCGGCATCGTAATACCGGTGATATCCACTTCCTGAAACGCGTCGGTACCTACCTGGGCCGTTGGAACCTGTCCTGTAAACAGTACTATCGGGACGGAATCCATATACGCGGTGGCTATCCCGGTGACCAGGTTCGTAGCCCCGGGCCCGGAGGTGGCAAAACACACCCCGACCCGTCCGGTCACCCTGGCATATCCATTGGCGGCATGTACGGCGCCCTGCTCGTTGCGCACCAGGACATGTGTGATCTTGGCGCCGTAAAGCGCGTCGTAAACCGGAAGCACGGCCCCGCCGGGGTAGCCGAATATAAGCTCCACCCCTTCCTTTTCAAGACACCGGATGACCGCTTCACCGACGGTGATCATGGTTTCGCCCCTCTCACCTCTATTTGCGCAGCCAGGACATCATCTGGCGCAGTTCCTTGCCGATCTCCTCTATCTGCTGAGCGCGCTCCCGGCGGCGAACAGCCTGGAGCACCGGCTGGTTGGCCTGGTTCTCCAGCACCCATTCACGGGCGAATTCGCCGCTCTGGATCTCGTCCAGGATGCACCGCATCTCTTCCCGCACATCTTCGTTAATAACGCGGGGACCGCTGCGGTAATCGCCGTATTCCGCCGTGTTGCTCACCCGGCGGCGCATTTCCGTAAGACCGCCTTCGTAAATCAGGTCGACAATGAGCTTTAACTCGTGGCAGCATTCAAAATATGCGATTTCAGGCGCGTATCCCGCCTCCACCAGCGTTTCGAAGCCGGCCTTAATCAACTCCGACACGCCGCCGCAAAGCACGCACTGCTCTCCGAAAAGGTCGGTTTCCGTCTCTTCGCGGAAGCTGGTCTCAAAAACACCCGCCCGCGTCAGACCCGTCGCCTTTGCGTAAGCCAGCGCGAGGTCCCGCGCCTCGCCGGAGTAATCCTGGTGCACGGCGATCAAGCCGGGAACCCCCGCGCCCTCCGTGTAAAGCCGCCGGAGCATCGGGCCCGGGCTCTTGGGGGCCACCATGAAAACGTCCACATCCTTCGGCGGCTGGATCTGACCGAAGTGTATGTTAAAACCGTGTGAAAACATAAGGGCTTTGCCCGTTGTAAGATGGGCCGCTATTTCCTCCCGGTAAACCCTGGCCTGCTGCTCATCCGGTATAAGCATCTGGATTACCTGCGCCTGGCGGGCGGCATCCGCCACCGTCGCCGGGGCCAGGCCGTCCGCCTGCACCCTTTCCGCGGAAGAGCTCGTGGCCCTGAGCCCGACGATAACGTTTATCCCGCTGTCCTTCAAATTCAGCGCCTGGGCCCTTCCCTGGCTGCCGTAACCCATTACGGCAACAACCTTGTCCCGCAAAACATTCAAATCCGCATCCCCGTCATAATAAACCCGAATCATTCCGCCGCCTCCTTGCCATTCATAGTAATATCCTTAGTACCCCGGAGCATGGCCACCTTTCCTGTGCGAACCAGTTCTTTAACCCCGAAAGGTTTAAGCGCGTTCTCCAGGGCGTTTACCTTGCCTTCGTCACCCGTTACCTCCACGATCATCGTCTTCCGCCCTATATCCACAATATGCGCCCGGAAGATTTCCACAATCTGAATTACCTCCGCCCGCCTCGACGGGTCCGCGCTCACCTTGAGCAGCGCAAGTTCCCGGTCGACATGCTCCTCCTTGGTGACATCCTGCACCTTTAACACCTCGACCAGTTTCCGGAGCTGTTTGATGACCTGCTCGAGCACCCGGTCGTCTCCTTCAACCACAATGGTCATCCGGGAAACCACAGGGTTTTCCGTACGGCCCACCGCAAGGCTGTCGATATTAAACCCGCGGCGGCTGAAAAGCCCCGCCACCCGGGCCAGAACCCCGGGGTTGTTTTCCACAAGGACGGCTAACGTATGGCGCATCGCAAATATCACTCCCTAACCCCGGACAAGCCGGACAAAAAATATTCCACCACGGAGGCACAGAGTTCACAGAGAACAAAAATATCAAGACTGAGTGCCAAAAGTCAAATACCCATGTTTCCGTTTTTCCCCTCCGTGTGCTCTGTGTCCCTGTGGTTAATCACTCTTGCCATTTAACCCAACATCTTTTCCAGGGACTCACCGGGCGGAACCATCGGCATCACGTTTTCCTCACGTTCGATTACGAAATCAAGGAACACCGGCCTTGAAGAAGCGATCGCCTGTTCGAGCGCCGTCCCCACCTCCGCCGGTTTGGTCACCCGGATTCCTTCCGCGCCGTAGGCCTCGGCCACCTTGACGAAATCCGGGCCGTAGATTTCGGTATATGAATACCGGCGTTTGTAAAACAGCTCCTGCCACTGACGCACCATCCCCAGGAACCCGTTGTTCATAATGGCGACGTTCACCGGCAGGTCGTTGCTCACAACCGTAGCCAGCTCCTGGATGTTCATCTGGATCGAACCGTCGCCGGCGATATCAAAAACCGTTTCCTCCGGACAGGCCACCTGCACCCCTATGGCGGCGGGGAACCCGAAACCCATCGTTCCCAAGCCGCCCGAGGAAATAAACGAGCGAGGCCGCGTATAGGTATAAAACTGCGCCGCCCACATCTGGTTCTGCCCCACCTCGGTGGTGATCCGGGCTTTGCCACCGGTCAACCGGTCGATTTCCTTAATGACGTACTGCGGTTTCAACCCGTTATCGTCAAACTGAAGCGGGTACTCCTTTTTCCAGGTGTTTATCTTGTCCACCCATGCCGGGTGTGACGCGCCCTTGAGTACCTCCAGCAGCTTCTGCAGCACCACCCGGACGTCCCCCGTAACCGGCACGTCGACCCGGACGTTTTTCGAAACCTCGGCCTCGTCGATATCGATATGAATTATCTTTGCCTCAGGCGCAAAGGTCTCCACCTTGCCGGTTACCCGGTCGTCAAACCGCGCACCCACCGCAATCAGGACATCACACTCGCAAATGGCGTAGTTGGCGTAGCGCGTCCCGTGCATCCCCAGCATTCCGAGCGAAAGCGGGTGATTTCCGGGGAAGCCGCCGATACCCATCAGCGTCGTAGTCACCGGGGCCATTATCAATTCCGCAAGCTGCCGCAATTCCCCGTGAGCGCCTGAAATAACCACCCCGCCGCCGGCGTAGATCACCGGCCGCCGGGCGGAAGCGATAAGGCCGGCGGCCGCGAGCACCGCGGCGGGATCCGGGTTGACCACCGGTTTATATCCCGGCAGGTCGACGGGACCGGGTTCCAAATACTCGGCCATCCCACCCGACACATCTTTTGGGATGTCCACGAGAACAGGGCCGGGGCGGCCGGTTTTGGCGATATAAAAGGCTTCTTTTACAGTCCGGGTAAGATCCCGGACATCCTTAACCAAAAAGTTATGTTTCGTCACCGGCAGCGTAACGCCGGTGATATCAGCTTCCTGAAACGAATCACGACCGATGAGGGCGGTAGGTACTTGTCCGGTGAACGCCACGAGGGGGCTTGAGTCCATAAAAGCCGTGGCGATTCCGGTCACCAGGTTTGTTGCCCCCGGTCCGGAAGTAGCCATGCACACCCCGGGTCGTCCGGTAGCGCGGGCGTAACCGTCGGCGGCATGGGCCGCCGCCTGCTCGTGGCGCATCAGGATGTGCCGGATGTCTGCATCGTAAAGCGCATCGTAGATCGGCAGCACCGACCCGCCCGGATAACCGAAGATGACTTCGGCTCCCTCTCTTTTCAGACTTTTAATCAGTATGTCTCCCCCGGAAACCTTTTTTTTCAAAACCCCACCCCCATCTAAAATAAGTCACGAGTCAAGTCCTGTGTCCCGAATCCAGGCTCAACCCCGCGAAGGAAAGACCGCCCCTTTGCTGGCCGAAGAGACCATGCCCGCATAGCGGCCCAGGTAACCGTGTGAAATCTTGGGCTCCCGGGACGGCAGGGTCGCAAGCCTCGCGTTGATTTCACTCCCGTCCAACTGCACTTCAAGCCGCCGCCCGGGAATATCTATCTCGATCATATCACCGTTGCGCAGCGCCGCGATCGTCCCCGCCGCCGCCGCTTCGGGCGAGATGTGCCCGATGGCCGCCCCGCGGGAAGCGCCCGAAAAACGCCCGTCGGTGAGGAGCGCCACGTCCTTATCCCGGCCGAGCCCCGCCAGCGTAGCGGTCGCGGTCAGCATCTCCCGCATCCCCGGGCCGCCGCGCGGCCCTTCATAGCGGACTACAAGAACGTCCCCCTTCTCGAACGCGCCGTTCATAATCGCCTGCACCGCGTCCTCCTCGCTGTCAAAAACACGCGCCGGCCCCTTGTGCCGCAGCATCTCCGGCGCTACCGCCGCTTGTTTGACCACCGCGCCCTCCGGCGCCAGGTTGCCGAAAAGGACCGCGAGCCCGCCTGTGGGACTGTAAGCTTCGGAAATCGCCCTTATTACCTCCGGACGGCGAACCGCACGCCCGTTTATATTATCTTCCACCTTCCGCCCCGTAACCGTCAGAGCTTCGGTATTAATCAACCCGGCGCCGGTCAATACGTTCATAACGGCGGGAATGCCCCCGGCCTCGTCCAGGTCCTGAAGGAAAAAAGGTCCTGCCGGGTCCAGGCGGCAGAGATTCGGTGTTTTACTGCTGATCTCATTTATCTCCCGGAGGTCGATCTCCACGCCGGCCTCATAAGCGATCGCCGTAAGGTGAAGGATGGTGTTCGTCGAGCAGCCGAGCGCCATGTCGACCGTGAAAGCGTTTCTAACGGCGGCGGGTGTAAATATCTGCGAAGGAGTGAGGTTTTCTTTAACCATCTCCACCGCCCGCATTCCCGACATTTTAGCCAGGCGGCGCCGCGCCGCACTGACGGCGAGAATCGTTCCGTTGCCGGGGAGCGCCATGCCGAGGGCCTCGGTCAGACAGTTCATCGAGTTGGCGGTAAACATTCCGGCACACGAGCCGCATCCGGGGCACGCGACCTCTTCGAGTTCCGCAAGCTCCGCCGCGGTCATCGAACCTGTCTTGACCTTTCCGACGGCTTCGAATACGCTGGTTACAGTAACCTTGCGTCCCTGAAAGCGCCCGGGAAGCATCGGACCGCCACTGACCACAATCGCCGGGATGTTCAGCCTCGCCGCGGCGATCATCATTCCAGGAACAATCTTGTCGCAAGCCGTTACAAAAACAAGACCGTCGAAGGCATGGGCCTCAACCATCACCTCCACGCTGTCGGCGATAAGCTCGCGGGAGGCCAGCGAATACTTCATGCCGCGGTGGTTCATCGCAATCCCGTCACAAATCCCGATGGTCGGGAACTCGACCGGCACCCCCCCGGCCATGCGCACCCCGGCTTTTACCGCTTCACTAATATCCCTGAGATGAATATGCCCGGGGATTATCTCGTTAAAGGAATTGACCACGCCGATGATCGGACGATCAAACTCCGTTTCCGTAAAGCCGAGCGCCTTAAAAAGCGAGCGGTGCGGCGCCTTTTCAAGCCCTTTCTTTACCGTGTCGCTACGCAAAAGCTTAACCCCCTTTTCTCCAAATCTCACTTATAAATCAAACACATCCCTTAACTTTCAACACGCAACTCCTGACTCCGGTGGTTAGAGTCCACCCTACTCCCGGCTTCTATATTCTTACTTTTACCTTCTGGATTCTGAATTCTGACTTCTGGATTCCGACCTTACTTCCCATCCCGAAAGATCTCCGGTCCTTCAACCTTTGTCAGTTCCCGGAACGCCCGGATTAATTCCCAGGTTACCGGTCCCGGGTGACCGTCGCCGATGGGCCGCGCGTCCACCTTGACCACGGGAATGACTTCGGCGCCGGTGCCCGTCAGGAAGCACTCGTCGGCGATAAAGATGTCATGCCTGGTAAAAACCTTTTCCTCTACTGCAATCCCTTTTTCGCGCGCCAGGTCCAGCACCGTGTTTCGGGTTATGCCCTCCAGGGCGCCCAAAAACAGCGGCGGCGTGATCAGCGTCCCGTTTTTGACAATAAAGATATTGTCCGCCGAAGCCTCGGCCACATACCCGTCGGTGGTGAGCATGATCGCTTCCTGGGCCCCGGTTAGATGCGATTCGATCTTAGCCAATATGTTGTTCAAGTAGTTGAGCGATTTAATACGCGGGTTCAGCGCTTCCGGAATGTTACGCCGGGTGGAAACCGTGACGACATCCAGGCCCTTCTCGTACAGTTCCTGCGGGTAAAGTTGTATCGTAGCCGCGATGCAGAAAACCGTGGGTTTTGAACACTTATTCGGGTCAAGTCCGAGATCGCCCTTCCCCCGCGTCACCACGAGCCTGATGTACCCGTCCCGGATGTTGTTCCGGCGGCACGACTCCAGAACGACCTCCTGCATCTGTTTTCTATCAAGCGGGATCTCAAGCAGAATGGACTTGGCGGACTCGTAGAGCCGGTTGAGATGCGCCTGCAACTTGAAGACCCTGCCGTGGTAAGCCCTGATGCCTTCGAAAACGCCGTCTCCGTACAACAAACCGTGGTCGAAGACGGATACCGCAGCCTTTTCTTCCGGAACGAAATCGCCGTCCATGTAGATTAAGAGCCCCATTCGTTTCTTCCTCCTTGGCGTGATAAAAAATATAAACTAAAGCCTCCCGCCTGGTCCGCACTTAGTGCCTGACCAGGGACGAGAGGCTAAAACCTCCGCGGTACCACCCCGGTTGCCGCCACCTCACGGTAAAGCGGCCTCTTTGGTGTGTCGCGCTCAACACACGGTTTTGATAACGGGAAGCCATCCCGGAACAGGCTACTCGGGCACTAACCATTCAGGTGTTTTATCGTCGGGCGCGACGATGAGTAACATATTGCTGCGTCAGCCGAGTGGAGCCGAATCCTCATGTACTTCCGGGTACACTCCGGTTCGCCCCCGCTCGGTCTTCCTTGCAGTACATCACTTCTCGCCGCGTTCCGCCAGTGTAACATGGCGGCTGAATAGTTACCTTTTCACCCTTCGACTCGGGGGTGATTAAGAAACGCACTCCCGCACCGGCTCGCACCAAACCCGGCTCGCTTCGCGGCAAGAAAGCGATCCTTCGTCCCCGTCTTCGTCTTTGACTATTATGACTTCCCACAAGTATACAAAAAACATGCGCCACATGTCAAGTATAAATGTGCCAACTTACCAGACAAGCCCGAACCAAAATATTTTACCACAGAGGCACAGAGTTCACAGAGAACAGAAATACCAAGAATAATTAATGAAAATGAGGACCCGTAAGCTAGTCGCTTAGAAGCAGTAGCATGACACGGACGAAACGTCGCGAGAAGTGATGCAGTGCAAGGAAGAACGTTGGAGACGAACCGGAGCGTACTGGGAGGTACGTGAGGATTCGGCTCCAACGGGCTGACGCAGCAATGCGTCGCTTATCGCGACGCCCTGCGAAAGAAGTACTATGTCCCTAGGAGTTCAAGTATGGCCAGGACCGGCAGGTGGTCCGAAGCCTCGCTGTCGATTCTTTTTACGCCGTGCACCACCCAGTGCGGCGACACGAAAACAAAATCGATCCTCTCTTCGGGTTTCCCTGCCGGAAAGGTGGCAAACGTCCGGTCTGCTTCCAGCGCCGCGTCCCTGAGGCGGGTATAAAGAGGCGCCAGCTCCTCTGCGTCATGCAAACAGTTGAAATCCCCGGTAAGGATAAACGGACGGGATATCCCATCTAAAACCTCGGTTATCATTCCCACCTGCATAACGCGCGCTTCAACGCTGAGACCGAGGTGTGTGGTCAGAAAACTCCACTGCGTGCCGGCATCGGCTATCGTTACCTCCGTCAATCCCCTCTGCTCGCCCTTCCCCGGTAAAACCCAGCGTTTAAACCCCCGCACCGGCAGCCCGCTCAGGATCGCGTTACCGAAAACCGGCAGCCCCGCGGCCTTTAACGTCGCACCGTAAAAAGACCTCATTTTAAGACGCCGCCCGAGGGTAACCGCCTGACAGCGGAAACCGCTGCGCGGTGTATACCCGTCGACCTCCTGGAGCGCCGCAAGGTCGGCGCCGGAAGCCGCAATCACGGCGGCTACCCGGCCGAGGGAAACTTTGTCGTCCAGCCCTTTTCCGTGCCGAATGTTGTAAGTCAATACCTTAAGCACCCTAGTATACCCCACTGACTCGTACCGGTTACCCCGAAGGTCTTTTCAAACATTAACTGCAGAAAACCGTTGGATTGTTTTTCTGCCACAGTTTGTTTTCTCTCTTCGCCTGTTAATGACAGGTTATGTAAACTTAATCCGCCGGGTGTATCTTAAGTTCAAAGTTCAAGGTAAAGAATAACCTCTTCTGAGTGGTTAAGGCGGGCAGAAGGCAGAATATAGAATGAAGAATAAGAATCCGGAACTGCTCAAAACTTGCAACTCGCGACCCGTAACTCGTGACTTCCGACTCCTTCCTTCTTCCTTTTAACTAATTCTACATTCTATCTTTTATATTCTACCTACTACCTAAGGTTTGGAAACAAACCTGCTTCCTTTAATAATGTACCGCCACGGATAGTTTCTAGCCTCGCCCGCATAGTCGATATTGATCCGCGTCGTCGCCTCGACGGCGGCGTCATCGACATCCTCCCCGGTTGTTAAATACAGTTCGGCGCCGCAGAGGTCGGCCCCATAATGCCCGGCTGTGATGCCCATGGCCGCGCAAAGTTTACCCGGTCCGTTGCACAGGTTTACGATCCTTTCGGTCTTGCGTCGTTCCTTCATTAAATCGATGCCTTCAACGGGCTCCAGGGCCCGGACCAGTACCACCTCGGGTCTTTCCTCAACGCTGGCGACGATATTAAAACAGTAATACATCCCATAAATAATAAAAATATAAGCGTATCCCCCCGGGCCGTATTGGATCCGCGTTCGCGAGGAGCGTATACCCCTGTAAGAGTGTGCGGCGGCATCTCCGGGACCCTTGTAAGCTTCCACCTCGACTATCTTGCCCGTGGTTCTTCCCTCAACCGAGTCGTGTACCAGATGCATCCCGAGCAACTCCCTGGCCACGGTCAGGGTATCGCGGCAGTAAAACTCGCGTGGCAGTTTCATTTCGTTATACTCCCTTGACAGCTTGTTTTCAATGGATATTGACATTATAAGGCCAATGCTCCGCAAAATCGAGCGGAAGTACCTTGGTTACATCTATAAGCGCCATAATAGCCCCGGTCTCTAAAAACCGTTGGATTGATAACGGCGGCATAAGCCGTCTTACTTTTTACGGCATCCGGGGTATGGGACACCACACCGCTGTTCTTATGACGGATTGTTGAACACGTGATCGCGGGTCCTTTTTTTTAATTAGATAGATTCTAATTCAGAACAAAAATATGTCAAAATTGCCAACACATTTTTCGTTGAGTGTTATACAATTTGGGTATAAATCCATTTATTTCTTAAAGTAATTATAAATAAGGGGGAGAGCGGGCTGTCGAAAACTGCTAAAAACACCCCCCTCGAAGGAGTCGAAGAAACTCAGCAGTTCCTTCTGGAAACCGCAACCGGCTTCGCGGCGCTGCCTTTAGACAAAGACATCTACCGGTTCACTGCGGCGCGGTTGAAGAAGCTGGTCCACGGCGCCCTTATCGTGATTATCCACTCCTACGACGCGGATTCGGACTGCGTGGTTACCCGTGCTTTGGACGGGAACAAATCAGCCGTAAATTACATCAAGCAAAACATGGGAAACATGGTCGGCCGGTCTTGGAAAATGAAAGATAAGGCCAGGAGTGAGCTTGTCACCGGGAAACTCTTAAAGATCCCCGGCAAACTACACGAGCTTTCCTTTGGTACAATTCAGAAAGAACTTTACTCTTCGATCGAGCAGGCGTTGGACGTCGGCGACATCTTCGTCTTAGGGTTTGCGTGGGAAGGGCGTCTGTTCGGCAACGCGGTCGTCATCATGAAAGAAGGTCTGGAGCTGCCGGACCCGGGCGCCATCGAGATATTCATTAACCTGGCTTCTCTGGCGCTGCAGCGTAAGCTCGTCGTGGACGAGCTGCAGCGGTCGAAAGCCGAACTGGAAAGATCGGTCGAACGGCGGACTTGCGAACTTGCTGAAACCAACAGGGCGCTGCGGTACCAGATCGATGGGCGCGCGAAGACGGTCGAGGCGCTCGAGAAAAGCAACCAGAAGTACCAATTGCTTATGGATCATGCGCCTGTCGGAATCTACGAAATCGACCTGGCCACAAACAGGTTCATCAGCATGAACGGCGCGATGTGCAGGTATCTTGGATACTCCGAACAAGAACTCTTGTCGATGAGCGCTTTTGACATCTTGACGGAGGAGAGCAAAAAACATTTCGCGGAACGCGTCCGGAAAATGATGTCCGGTGAACCGGTTTCCGAGAATTCGGAATATGAGGTCGTATGCAAGGACGGCCGGAAATACTGGGCGGCGATCAAGGCGGCGATTGAATTCCGCGACGGTAAACCGGTCAAGGCATACATCGTGGCAGCGGACATCACCGAGCGCAAAAAAATGGAACAGGATTTGCGATTATCGGAAGAACGTTTCCGCAAGGTGTTTGATGCCAGCCCCAATCCGATTCTCATCACCGTTCTTGAAAGCGGGAGGATCATTGACGTAAATCAGGCCTTCCTGGATAAGACCGGCTATACCCGCGAAGAGGTCATAAGCCGCACTCCCGTCGGCCTCGGCTTCATAGATCAAAGCCAACGCGAGGCTCTAATTCAGACGGTCACCAAGACGGGTTCCGCGAGCGGAGTTGAACTCAGGATTGGCAGCAAGCGCGGCAAGCCGCGCGATACCTTGTATTCCGGAGTTGTTGTTGAAATCAACGGGGATCAGTGTCTGCTGAGCGTGGTGGTCGACATTACCGAGCGCAAGCGGATGGAAGAGGAACTAAGGAATTCCCACGAAAGAATCAACAACATACTGGAAAGCATCAGCGACGGGTTTTACGCCTTTGACGACCGGTGGTGTTTTACATACATAAATAAAAAGTCCGAAGAATTGCTGCCGGGCGGTAAGTCCAGGGAAGAATTATTGGGCCGCAACATTTGGGAAACATACCCCGAAGTTGTCGGTTCCAAACATCACCGTAAGCTTCAAAAAGTAATGTCCGAAAAGGTTGAATCGCACTTTGAAACGCGCTCCGTTTACACTGGGCAATGGTTTGAGGTTCACGCCTACCCCGCCAAAGACGGAATTTCGGTCTTTCACCGTAATATCTCAAAACGCAAAAAACTCGAGGACGAACTAAAACAAAAGAACGACCAGATAACCCATATCCTCGATAGCATCACCGACGCCCTGTACGTGCTGGACACCCGGTGGCGTTTCGTCTACCTGAACGATAAAGGAGAGGAACTGCTGCCGCCGGGCAAAACCAGCCGAGACGTTGTAGGCCGGAATGTGTGGCATCTGTTCCCCGAAATGGTCGGCACCGATTACTACCACGAACTCTGGAAGGCGGTCTTGGAGAAAACCCCGGTGCGTTTCGAAACAACGCACGGATACTCGAAAAAGTGGTATGAGGTCTTCGCTTACCCCTACGCAAAAGGCATATCCGTCCTCGTCCGGAACATTTCTGAACGTAAATCTATAGAAGAACAACTCCGTCTTTCCCGGGATCGTTTCCACACCATTTTCAACGCCTGTCCCGTTCCGATGGTGCTTACATCCCAGGACAGCTACCGCATTGTCGACGTCAACGAGGCCTTCCTCGCCTACGGCTACACCCGCGAAGAGCTTGTCGGACACCCGGGTGGACAGGTCTTCGGAATTGATGAAGCCACGCTCAGAGAGCTGAGGCGGACCATAAAAAAACACGGTTGCATCAGCGGAGTGGAGCTGACCGTGCGGGACAAGCGCGGCGAAGCGCGGCAGGTGCTGTACAACGCGGTCACGATAGACGTCAACGGCGGAAAATGCATCCTGGGCGCTATTGTTGACGTTACCGAAAGAAAGAAACAGGAGCAGGAGATGCTGCGGCTGGAACGCCTCAACCTGGCGGGACAGTTGGCCGCGGTGCTGGCCCACGAAATAAGGAATCCCATCGCCAGCGTAAAGGGTCTTTTGGAACTGGCCGGTTTAAGGGAGGAGGGAGAGTGTTCCTGGTACAGGAGCTACGCGGGCACCATAACCAAAGAGCTTGACCGCGCGAACTTGATGATTAAGGAGTTTCTGAACCTGGCTAAAGAAAAACCGATCATCCAGACCGTGCAGAACCTCAACGCGGTGGTGGAATCGGTGCTTCCGCTGATCAAGGCCGACGCCAATGCCGGTGAAAACGGGCTCAAAACAGACCTTCAGCCCGTCCCGGACCTGCTTCTCGACGAACAGGAAATCCGCCAGGTAATCCTGAATCTGACCCGCAACGGGTTTCAGGCCATGCAGCCGGGCGGCTGCATGACGGTACAAACCTTCGTTGAGGGTGACAAAGTGGTACTGGCGGTGACCGATCAGGGCAGCGGCGTAAAGGCAGAATTCGTCGAAAGGCTCGGCGAACCGTTTTTCTCGACCAAGGAGTACGGCACCGGCCTTGGATTGTCCGTATGTCACCGGATAGCCCAGCGGCATAACGCACTGGTGTCGTTCGAAACCGGTCCCGGCGGGACCACCTTCTACGTCAAATTTAAAATCCCCTACAACGGCCGTACTCTGAATACCGTTTCCTGAACCGCCTTTCCTAATTAGAACCTGCTTGCCCGAGTGCTGTCCTTCGCGTAAACCCACGCTGTCGCCCGGCCTTCATAAACATCCACTACCCGCCGGCAGAAGAGCGGGCAACCTCCTTGGCAAACCCGGCGTTAGGATGAAAATCGTCCCGGCTGTGCGCGTATCTGCCTTGCATGTGTTTACCCGCCTTTGGTCTCCATGGCGTAAAAGCATTATCACCGCAAAAAATAAGCCAAACCGCGGGTTATGTCGCGATTCGGCGCGGGTGAGCAAACCTGTAAGCCGAGTTCCAAGGAGGAAACAACCAAGGGTCTCTTGGCGCACGTCTTCAAGGAGTTTGAGGGTTTTCAGGGTCCGCATGCCGTGCGGGCCCGCGAAAGTCCATATTCACCAAACTGAACGGCATAGGCGCGGCATCCCTTTTCCCCTCGCCGATAACCACGACGCCATCCATATCCACAGATTGAAGTGCAAACCCCATAGCATCCACCGCTGCTTGATCAGCAGATTCTTTGTCTCCACGACCCATCCGGTGAGCGGCGGCCATGGCTGCGGCCTCCGTGACTCTAACCAGCTCGAAAGCGAGGTTGCGATCCATAGGTTCTCGCAGGTAGGCACCTCTTGTTGCTTAGATAATTATAGGGAGACAGTTCTCTTGAGTGGGAATGAAAGCGGCGCGGGCATCTAAGGTGCGGATTCGGTGGCTGGGACATTCCCGTCGACTTCCTCCGCCTTTTCGGCCCGAGCCTGCTGATGCAAGCCTGCAACCATATCGTTAGGGTCGGCTAAGATAGTCACCGCCGGACCCACCTGCAGATTCCCTACCCGAATTACGGCTCCCGCCTCCGTCAATCCAGAGAGATCCACCTGAATGTTGGCCGGGAGGTCGGCCGGCAAACATTCGACCATCACTTCGCTCAGCGACCGCAGCACTGTCACGCCGCCTAGGGTGCCCAGCGCGGCTTCATTGACGAAATGGAGATGAACAAGGGTCTTTAGCTTCTCAGTTGCCGTTACCTGGTAGAAATCCACATGGATGGTTTCCCCGCCGACGGGGTTGCGCTGCACCTTCTTGATGAAGGCTTGGACTGCGGGCTTGTTTGCCACCTTCAACAAAAAAATGCTGTTCGAGCCGCAGCGCAACAGCTTCTGCAACGCCGCGCCGTTCACCTGAAGCGCCACCGACGGCTGATTATGGCCGTACATAATGGCCGGAACGAGCCCCTGTTGACGGAGCCGTTTAACATGCTTCCCAGATATGGTTCTTTCTTCTGCCACCAGTTCCAATTGTTCCAATTGATTACTCATAGCTCTCCTTCCACAACTCGGTCCCGCACGGGCCGCGAGCGCGGGGTATTTTTAATGGGCAGCACAGCCGCTCGCCCGGCCTCATTCCTCGGCTGAAGGCCTGCGTGCCCGATTCGGGGTGCTCAATGTTCTTGCGATGAAACGCATTTCCTGTTCATAGGTTTAACCTCGCTCCTATTGGTTAGCACATTATCACAGAGGGCCTTTTGATAACGGTTTGGTCCCAGCGCGCCCGGGATAATGAGAGTCTTGGAGGACACCCCTCCGAAGGAGTCCGGAGTCCTTCGGACCAAAGCTCCGGCCTGACGGTACATCAGGGCCTCGGCACCGGGCCCGCCGCTCCCTCGGCCATATCTTCATCCTGCGCGATGGGGGGATCCTCTCCACCGCAGTCACACCCTGCGCGGTCGTGATTGCGCTGCAGTAATCCGAGCAGTTCTCCAACGGTGACCGTGCGTTCGACCGGGTGCTTTAGGGGTAGGGAGGTGTTCAGCCGGTATCGGTTGCGCCGGCCGACTTTCTCCCGCTGGATATAGTGTTCGGTTAGGAGGTCCGCCACGATCTTACGTGCTGCGCGCTCAGTGATCCCCACCGCCTGAGCTATCGCCAGGCCGGTGCTGTCCGGATAGCGACCGATGTAGGTGAGCGCCAACCCGTGGTTTGTCAGAAAGCTCCATGAGGCCACCGTACTACCCCCCCAAAGCGCTTCCACGGTCATTGCCATTTCCCGAAAAAATGGTGTAGCCGTAAACACGAATAATGATGCAGGATTTACAATTCATGTATTATGCTCTATTATAGCATATGTGGAAGGAAAATGCGAACCCTTCCTCAATACACTTTTGATGGGAGCTTACTATCTACAATCTATGGCCTGGCGTAAAGGCGGCGCCGTCCATTATCCTGGCCTCTTACCCAGATCGCGAGGCCGGCCGGCTCGCCTTGCGGAGCATCCGGCGCAGCCGCTTCCGGCGTGCAGGCGCAGTGTCCAGCACTCCCGGTGGGCGAATCGTCGTCGAGGACAACGGACTCTCCCCGCATTGGGGCGGCCTGATGGGCGGGCTCGCCGCTCTCGCCGTGGCCGCCGGCTATTTCCTCCTACTGGCGCCAAAGCACCCTGGTCTAGCCACCCCCGAGTGGATAACTATCGCTGCCTTGACTGCGACTGGCACGCTCGCAGGCTCGCTCTTTCGTCGGTGGCTTGACCGCGGCGTACGAGACTCAATTCTCGAGAGATATCGGCGCTGGTTGATCACCGGCGAAACGCTGGTGATCGCCGAGGCGGGGGACAGCCAGGCCAGAACGGCACTAGCCTGGCTCCGAGAAACGGAAGAAGGCCAGCCGACTACGTTCATCATCCGCCCGCACCCCGAAATCCCTGGCCGCGTCGCCGAGTTCCGGCGACGCGAACGCTACTCTCCGGAGCAGCTGAAGCTTTATGCGGCCACGCTGGCGGACCAACACATCGGCGCGCCTGGTGCGCGCCGCCCTCAGCCGCTATGGGACCACCTGCGCGACTGCGAGCGTATGATCGACGCGATCACCGTTGACCTTGCCCAGGCCGTCCGGTTGGAACAAGGCATCTCGATCTCGGCCGAGTGGCTGCTCGACAACGCCTACGTGATCCAGCATCAACTCGCGGACGTGCGCCGGAACCTCTCCCGTCAGCTTTATGATTTTTTGCCCACGCTGGGCATCGGTCCACACCTGGGCGAGCCGCGAGCTTACGATCTTTCCGCCGAATTGGTCGCCCACACCGATGCTGAGCTAACCGAGCAAGACGTCGTCGATTTCCTGCGCGCTTACCAGCGAATCTCGCCCATGACTATAAGCGAGCTTTGGGCGCTGCCATTACTCCTGCGGTTTGCCCTCATCGAGAGCTTGAGCTACCTGTCCGCTCGGATTGACGAACAGCAACACGAGTTCGAGTGGGCCGATTTCTGGGCCAATCGACTGCTCGTCGCCGCTCGTCGGACTCCAGATCGCCTGCTCTTCATGCTCGCCGAGTTGGCCCGCGAGTATCCTGATCCTCCCGTCGTGTTGGCCGACCGGCTGATAAGTCAGCTCCAGGGTGAGTCGCTTGCCCTCGGCCCCGTCTTGGCCTGGTTGGAGCTGAAGTGGGGACAACCGGTGTTCGATGCTATTCAGCAAGAGGAGCGCCGCCACTTTGCCGATCAGTCTACAATCGCTAACGGGATTGGCAGCTTGCGGCTGCTGGCCCGATTAGATTGGCGAGACGTTTTCGAGCAGGTTAGCCTCGTCGATGATATCTTGCGGGCGGAGCCGGCCGACGTCTACCGCCGGATGGACTTCGGTACGCGCGATCGCTACCGCCACGTGATCGAGGAGATCGCTCGGCGCTCACATGGGACCGAGCTAGCGGTCGCCCGCGCTGCCGTCGATTTGGCCCGGGGAGCCAGCTCCGGCTGCGCAGCACACGTTGGATACTACCTGATCGACGCCGGGCGCCCGTTGCTTGAAGGCATGTTTAAGTATCGCCCCACGGTTCGTCAGCATCTTCGTATGAGCATCTTCCGCCGTCCAGCCCTGACGTACCTCGGCAGTATTGCCCTGGGCACCGCGGTAATCCTGGCAGTTCCGCTAGTGCTGGCGATTCCCGGCGGCGCGGACTTGATCCGGCTCGCGCTCCTTTTCGCGCTCTGCCTTCTGGCGCTTGTGCCGGCCAGTGAGCTGGCGGTACAGGCCGTCAACTTTGTCGTGGCGATGGCCCTTTTTCCTCATCCTCTACCCAAGCTCGCTTTCGCCGATGGCATTCCCGATGAGTGGCTGACGTTGATCGTGATTCCCACTCTGCTGACCTCACCCGAGTCAATTCGGGAGGATCTCGATCGCCTCGAGATCCGCTACCTGGCTAATCGCGACGCGAATCTTCGGTTTGCTCTCCTTGCCGATCTCGTGGATGCTGCCGAGCGCGAGACTCCGGAGGACGCGGCCCTGGTCGAAGCGGCGGTTCGGGGTATTGAACAGCTCAACACCCGTTATCCCGAGCACGGCTTTGCCCTTTTCTTCCGCCCGCGTCGGTGGAGTGAGACCGAGCAGTGCTGGATGGGTTGGGAGCGCAAGCGTGGCAAGATCGAGGAACTTAACGCCTGGCTGATTGGCGAGGCGGAGCCTTCGTCGGACACGCTCCGACCCATCGCGGGCGACACCGCCCTGCTTGAAGGCGTGCGATTCGTGATCACCCTGGATGCCGACACCGAGCTTCCGCACGGGACGGCACGTCGCTTGATCGGTACGCTCGCACACCCCCTCAACCTGCCGCAACTGGCGGCCGATGGAGAGGGAGTCACCCGGGGTTACACGATAATCCAGCCCCGGGTAAGTACAAGCCTGCCGAGTGCGACCGCCACGCGCTTCTCTCGGATCTTCGCCAACTCGATCGGGGTCGACCCTTATTCCCAGGTCATATCTGACCTCTACCAGGATGTGGCGGGTGAAGGCAGCTACTATGGCAAAGGCATCTACGAAGTGGCCACCTTGCACCGCGTGCTCGGCGGCCGTTTCCCCACGGCCAAGCTGCTCAGCCACGACCTCCTGGAGGGTGCTCACGTCAGGGTGGGGATGGCCACCGACATCGAACTCTTCGATGCCTTTCCTGGTAGCTACCTTGCCGAGATCAGGCGCCAGCATCGCTGGATCCGCGGCGATTGGCAGATTGCTGCCTGGTGCGGCTGCTCTGTCCCTTCGGCCAATGACCGGCGGGTGCGCAATCCTCTGGGGGCGCTCAATCGTTGGAAACTTCTCGACAACCTGCGCCGCAGTCTGGTTCCCGTCGCCAGTGTCGGACTGCTCCTGGCCGGCTGGTTCGCGTTCCCCGGCCCTGCGGTGCCTGTGAGCATTCTGGTTAGCCTCCTCGTTGGCTCAAGTCTGCTGGTGGCTCCGGCACTACGCCTCATCTTCTGGGTGCCGGTCCAGCCGCGCGCCGTTCTTACCTCTAAGCGAGCCTGGCGCGATCAGGGTGTCCCCTGGCTACGTGCCGTCATCGGCATAGTGTTTCTGCCCCATCAAGCCGCCGTCACGCTTGATGCCATCGCGCGCACATTTCAGCGAACCCTTATCTCGCGCAGACACCTCCTCGAGTGGCAGACCTACAAGGCAGGCCGGCACTCTCGGGCCGGCAATCTTCGGCTAGTCGGACAATTGGCGCTGATCAGCCTAGCCTCGATTGGAGTAGGGGCAGGGCTTCTCCTGGTTAATCCGGCCGCGGCCTATGCCGCGACGCCGTTTCTGCTGGCCTGGCTGCTCTCGCCGGTCGTCGCCGCCTGGCTCGGCAACAGCCGAAAAAGCGGGGTCAACCTGGCCCTGGGCCATGCGGATCGCCAGGAACTGCGCCGCATTGCCCGAGAAACCTGGCGTTACTTCGACGATTTCGTCGGACCCGAAACAAACTGGCTGCCGCCCGATAACTATCAGGAGGCGCCACGGGTCGAGCTTGCCGAGCGGACCTCGCCGACGAACATCGGCCTCTGGCTGCTCGCCACGCTCGCGGCCCGCGACCTCGGATATCTCACCGCTGACCAGGCCATAGAGCGCGGGCAAGCTACTATGGACACCCTAGAGCGGATCGAGCGCTTCGACGGGCACCTCCTCAACTGGTATAACACTCGGACCCTCGATCCGCTTGTGCCGCGCTACGTCTCGACTGTCGATAGCGGCAACCTTCTGGCGAGTCTCTGGACGCTCGCCCAAGGCTACCGGGAGATGCTCTCCCGTCCCGCAATCGGACCCCAGGCGCTGCAAGGTTTAGCGGATACCCTCGCACTCGTCGGCGTCCACCAGCGGCAGTCCTCCGAGACGCGGAGGCGCGCCGACACCGGCCCCATCGCCGGCGCCGTCCAGGAACTGTCACGGCTATTCGGTAACCCGCCGGATGACCCTGAGGCGATAGCCGAGCGTTTGCGAGCGGCCATTGAGCCGGCACGGGAGCTTGTTCGTGCCCTGCGGGTCGACTCTCCAGCTTCCCGTTGCCAGCCGGTCAAGGCCGTGGAGTCGAAGGCCGCCTACTGGGCCACTCAGGTCGAGCGACAGGTCTTAGCCTGGCTCGATGTCGTCGACCGTTACTCACCTTTCGTGGAGCGTCTTGGGGGTCCACGGTCTCAACGCGTGGCCCTGGCGGCCGATCTCGTCTCCCGAATCGAGCGGCTGATTAGTCGAGTCGAGTGCTTCGCCGACGAAATCAACATGCGCTTCCTCTACGACCCGAAGCGCCGGCTCTTCACTATCGGATACAACGTCAGCGACCGACGCTTCGACTCGTCATACTATGACCTTCTGGCCAGCGAGGCACGAATGGCGAGCCTGGTGGCGATCGCCCGAGGCGACGTGCCGGCCGAACACTGGTTCGCTCTCGGCCGGCTTTTCGGGACGGCTCGCGGTCACCGGGTGCTCTACTCCTGGAGCGGCACGATGTTCGAGTACCTTATGCCGATGCTGCTGACCCGAAGCTACCGGCACACGCTTCTTTACGAAGCCAGCCGTGAAACGGTCGGGCTTCAGATCGACTACGGACTTCAGCAGGGCGTCCCCTGGGGCATCTCTGAGTCGGCTTTCGCGGCCGTGGACATCAACCATATCTATCAGTACCAGGCCTTCGGCGTGCCGGGGCTCGGGCTCAAGCGCGGGCTTGCCGACGATCTGGTCGTGGCCCCCTACGCCAGCGCGCTCGCCTTGATGGTCGATCCCGAGGCCGCACTGGCAAATCTCAAGCGGCTCGGCCGATTAGGGCTGTGCGGCGGCTATGGCTACTACGAATCGATCGACTACACCCGGCGGCGACAGCTAAGTAATCAGCGTGGAGTCGTCGTTCACACCTACATGGTCCATCATCAGGGAATGACCCTCCTAGCGATAGATAATGCCTTGAACGCCGCCGTTATGCAGAGCCGGTTCCACGCCGACCGGCGCGTTCAGGCGATCGAGCCGCTTCTGTTCGAGCGGGCACCGATTGCGCCACTGCTGGTGAAGGCAACCGAGCGCGGCGAGTCACCCGCTCGGTTGCATATGACCGGTCCAATCGAGCCAACAGCACCCATCGACGCGTCGGCTCCCGCCACACACCTGCTCGGCAACGGCGTCTACACCGTAATGGTGACCTCGGCCGGTGGCGGTTTCAGCCGGTGGCGCGACGTAGACGTGACTCGCTGGCGAGCCGACACCACGCTTGACTCTTACGGTTCGTTCACTTACATCAGAGACTTAGACCGTGGCACGGTCTGGTCGGCAACCTATCAGCCGATGCGAAAGCCCGCATCCCGTTATCAGGCCAGATTCACCCCCGACCGGGCCGAGTTCGAAAGGCGCGACTTCGGGATCGGCGTGACAACAAAGATCGGTGTCTCCCCGGAAGACGCCGTCGAGATCCGCCACTTGACACTTGCCAACTACTCGAACGGTCGGCGTCGTCTCGATGTGACGAGCTACGTGGAGCTGGCACTCTTGGCCCATGGCGCGGATCTGGCCCACCCTGCCTTCGGCAAGTTGTTCGTGGAGACCGAATTCCTTCCTGAGCAGGGCGCGCTGCTCGCGCGACGCAATCCTCGCTCGATGCAGGATCCTGCGGTCTGGGCTTCCCACTTTCTGTCGCTGCCGACTTCGCCGGATCTTACAATTGCTAACACCGGCTACGAGACCGACCGGGAGTGCTTTCTCGGGCGGGGGCGCAGTCTCGAGAATCCCCTAGGCCTGGAGGCCAAACTTACCGGCAAAGTCGGGCCTGTCCTCGATCCCATCTTCAGCTTGCGTTGCGAGGTGGTCCTGGACCCGGGAGAGCGGGTTGAGCTGGCTTTCGTGACCGGGGCCGCGGCGAGCCGAGAGGAGATGCTCGTCCTCGTCGATAAGTACCGGAACCACCACATAGTCCACAGCGCTCTCGAAGCCGCCGTCAGCCTCGGGCAATCAGTGGCTCGCCAGCTCTGCGTAACCGGCGACGACCTCAGGCGCTTCCAGCAGCTAGCTGGTCCTCTTCTCTACCCGAGTGCCCGGCTGCGAGCCTCGGACGCCCAGCTCCGCCGGAATCGGCTGGGCCAGTCTGGTCTCTGGGGTCACGGCATTTCGGGCGATCTGCCGATCCTCCTTGTCACCATCGGAGATCGACGCGATATGGAGGTCGTCAGGGAGGCGCTGCTTGCCCACGCATACTGGCGGCGTCTGGGATTCCGGGCCGACCTCGTCATCCTCAACGAGGAGGCAGGCGGCTACGCGCAACCTCTTCAGGAAGATCTGCGCCAAGTCATCCAGCACCACGCGGCGTCCACCCCACTCGACCAACCGGGCGGTATATTCTTACGCTCGGCCGCGCCATTGGCGGACAAGGACTCTGCACTTCTCCTTGCCGTGGCTCGGGCAGTGTTGGTGGCAGCACGCGGCCCACTCGTCCAGCAACTCAGGATCACGACCGAGCGGAGGGAGCTACCGCCGCCACTGACCGTCGGGCGACGAGGGAGCGAGGAACCCTCGATGCCGCTGCCGTTCCTGGAACTGCCGTACTTCAACGGGTTGGGTGGTTTCACCCCTGATGGTCGGGAGTATGCGATCTACCTCGGGCCGGGTACGCGCACCCCAGCGCCCTGGGTGAACGTGCTTGCCAACCCTGGCTTCGGTGCCATTGTCTCAGAATCAGGATCGGGTTTTGTCTGGGCTGCGAACTCCCAGACCAACCGGCTTACCTCTTGGTCCAATGACCCGGTAGGCGATCCGCCGGTTGAAGCGATCTACATCCGCGACGACCACCTGGGAGTGTTCTGGACGCCGACCGCCGTGCCGATCAGGGAACTCGACGCGTACAGAGCGCGCCACGGTCAAGGCTACACCCTTTTCGAGCACAACAGCCATGCCGTCGAGCAGGAGTTGTTGACGTTCGTGCCGCTGGACGAGACCGGAGGCGCCCCCGTGCGAATTCAGCGCCTTCGACTTCGCAACCGCTCTTCGCGCCGCCGTCGCTTCAGCGTCTTCGCTTACGCCGACTGGGTCCTCGGCACCAACCGCGAAGACACTCAGATGCACGTCGTCACGACCTGGGATGCTGTAAGCAGGACGGTGATAGCGCGCAACGCTTACCATCCTGATTTTGCGAACCGCGTGGCCTTCGCGAGCGCGAGTCCGTCGCCGTTGAGCTTCACCGCCGACCGGACCGAGTTCCTCGGACGAAATGGCTCATATGCCCAACCAGCCGCCCTGGCGCGCCAGATGCTCTCCGGCGAGGCTGGTGCGGGCCTCGACCCCGGCGTGGCGCTCCAAGTAGTCGTCGAGATCGAACCAGGGCAGGAGACGGAGATCACCTTCCTCCTCGGTGAGGCGGCGGATACTGTCGAGGCGCAGCGGCTGGTCGAGCGATTTCGCGATCCCGTTCGGGTTGAGCAGGCGTTCCAGGAAACCCGGGCCTGGTGGGATCACCTGCTCGGGACGATCCAGGTGGAGACTCCCGACCCGGCCGTTAACTTCCTGCTCAATCGCTGGCTGCTCTACCAGGCGCTCTCTTGCCGCATCTGGGCCCGCTCTGGTTTCTATCAGTCGAGCGGCGCCATAGGCTTCCGCGACCAGCTCCAGGATTGTCTCGCCCTCGCCTACGCCATGCCGGAGGTCGCGCGGCAGCAGATTCTCGCCGCGGCTTCCCGCCAGTTCATCGAGGGCGACGTCCAGCACTGGTGGCACCCGCAGTCTGGGGCGGGCGTACGGACGCGCGTCTCCGACGACCTGCTGTGGTTGCCCTACGCCACGGTACAATACGTTCGAGTGACCGGCGACGTGCGAATTCTCGACGAGATGACGCCTTTCATCGAGGGCCCCCCGCTGGCCGACGGCGAGCCCGAGGCGTACTTCGTGCCGAGAATCTCCCTGGATTCGCACTCGCTTCTCGAACACTGTCGGCGGGCGATCGCCCAAGGCATCACCTCCGGGGCTCATGGCCTGCCGCTCATTGGCACCGGCGACTGGAACGACGGGCTGAGCCGGGTTGGTGCTGAAGGCCGGGGCGAGAGCGTGTGGCTGGCCTGGTTCCTCATAGATGTGCTGAGCGGCTTCGCCGAGCTGCTGGAGGGATGCGGGCAGAGCGCGGAGGCGCGAGAATATCGGGAGAGAGCCGAGCGTCTGGCCACAACCGTGGAGGAGCAAGCCTGGGATGGCGACTGGTACCGGCGGGCCTACTTCGACGACGGAACGCCGCTCGGTTCGCGCCAGAGCGCGGAGGCGCAGATCGACTCGATGCCACAGTCGTGGGCCATCATTTCTAAGGCAGCGGACCCATCGCGCGCCGAGAAGGCGATGCGCGCGGTGGAGGAGCGTCTCGTGCGTTCTGCCGACGGGCTGGTCCTCCTATTCTCGCCCCCCTTCGACAAGTCACCGGTTGATCCCGGCTACATCAAAGCGTATCCCCCGGGCGTTCGTGAGAACGGCGGGCAGTACACCCACGCCGCGCTTTGGGTGGCGATGGCCTTTGCCCGGCAGGGGGAGGGCGATAAGGCCGTCGAGATCCTCGGCATGCTAAATCCGGTCGAGCACTCGCGAACAACCGAGACGGCCGAGCGGTACCGGGTCGAGCCCTACGTCGTGGCGGCCGACGTTTACTCGCTCGAAGGCCGTGTCGGACAAGGAGGGTGGACCTGGTACACTGGCTCTGCCGGCTGGATGTATCGGGTCTGGTTGGAGGAGGTACTCGGGCTCAAGCTGCGAGGCAATGAGCTTCGACTGGATCCGGTCATTCCTACCAACTGGCCGGGCTTCACACTCCGCTGTCGGCTCGGGGGCGCGCGCTACGAGATCCGCGCCGAGAACCCCGACCACGTCGGCCGCGGTGTCACCTGGGTCGAGGTGGACGGTCGGCGCCTGCATGGGCAGACAATCACACTGGAAGACGACGGGGGTAGCCATTTCGTCGTATTTAGACTTGGGCCGGGCGGTGCCGTTGGAACTTCCTGACAGGAAACTATCTCAGATGATTGGTTGAAAATGCGTCGCGCAAGTTCTCAACTTTATCCGTGCCGAAAACTTGTAAAAAGGGGTCGAAACGCTTGTTTTGGGCCGGTTTTTGGTTCCCAACATTATTATTGACGCCCGGTTACTTGGTGTGACCGAAAATAGAGAAAGCGTCCTCCTGGCCCTTCAGAATTGATTTCTCTCGACAGATTGATTTCTCGCGGCAGGAGGAAATTGATATAAAAAAAGCCTTACTGTTTTAGAAGGCTTTTTTTACTAACGTCACTTTTAAATAAGTACTGGCTCGCGCGGGCGCTTTGAAAGTGCTTACTGTAGTAAACCGGCTTAGAGCCGTCAAGTTTTACGTCATTAGGGTATGCAACCTTTTAATTGACAAATACAGACTATAACCGCGGCTGTTATTTTTACGGATCGCCCGGCAGGTGCGGCACCATGTAGGTTTGTTCTCAAACCCCTCGGTCGCGAAGAACTCCTGCTCGCCGGCGGTGAATGTGAAGTTTTCTCCACACTCGCCACATCTCAACGTCTTATCAGAAAACACCAAATCATCCCTCCTTTTAATGCTTTGCCCCTAAGTTTTTGGCAACTCCGGCCAGTTTAAAACAACCGTTCCGGATGCGAGATCCCGGAGAGATGGTTCAATTAGCTGAAAGTAGTTCAACCTTGTCGAGACAATATGATTATACCATGTTTCCAACTTAGTAAGCAACTCCTATATTTACCATAAACAGGTCCCGGCAGGCACTTTCCCTATTGCCTCTACACCTTCTCCAACTGCCAGAGCTGAAGGTACTGCAATTCTTTCAGCCGGCGCAAAAGACACCGCCGCTCCTTAGGATCGTTGACCTAATCAAGCTCGCTGTGAACGTCGCATAATTGCCATTATCCGTCATTAGAAGACCTTTTATAACGAATAATTTGTCTTAATCCTATATGCTGGGTGGCGAATTGAACGACGCATAAGGATATGAAGAGGTTTCAAGCCGACCCTTTAGAAAATCAGGCAGATGGCATAGTTGAGGCTCTTTCAGTCCCCTTGTCGTCGGGGTTATCGGTGCTACCTGCAACCAGAGATGGATAAGTTGGTGGCGCGGTACGGCCTTGCTTTCAGTCCCCTTGTCGTCGGGGTTATCGATGCTACCGTTTCGGCGAAACCGCCGCGGAAGGTAGAACCCTTGTAGGGCGGCAGGGAAAGACCCTGCCGCCCGGCGCTGAGTTGAACGTCGTAACGGATAAGAACAAGTCTTTGCGGGCATGGAATGTCGCTCAAACCGTCACCTTATTTTAATAAATCATTAACACTTGACTTTTTTCGCCAGGCTGGTCTTATTTTCCTGACGTAATTCGCAAAACTGCCGTGACCGTGCGCGTCCGCGTAACTTTCATGCCGTCCAGGAAGACGGCTTCAGTCACTTCTCGCTGGGTCCGGGAAAGCGTTATGCAGGGCGGCCATGTTGGTTGGTAGCACGGTTTATCCGATTGGTCCTCAAATCATCAGTTAAACGGTTTGCGGCTTTTGCTGCGCTGTAACTCCTTCTTAAGTCGCAAATAAATAAGCCGAACCGCGGATTATAGCGCGATTCGGCGCGGGTAAGCAAACCTGTAAGCCGAGTTCTGTCTTGGATGGTCATTTCTCTAGGACACCGGTTACCCGGGTGCCTCAAGCAACCTACCCGGGGACGGAGCGGGCCGCTCCATGGTCCCCCTATGCGGTCTTGCTCCGGATGGGGTTTACCTAGCCGGCCGGTCACCCGGCCGCTGGTGCGCTCTTACCGCACCGTTGCACCCTTATCCAGCACTCAACTCTAGAGTCGTTAAGTCTACCTTTCAGCCACATAACACTCCCAACTCAAAGGCAGCCTTTCAACCACCGGGTTGAGTGCTGGACGGTCTACATTTCTGTGGCACTTTCCCTGGGGTCGCCCCCGCTGGGTGTTACCCAGCACCCTGCCCTGCGGAGCTCGGACTTTCCTCAGGCACGGCCTTTCGGCGCTTGTGCCCGCGACCACCCGGTTTACTTACCCTTTATTAAGTATAACCCTCTGTCTTATTTATTGCAAATGCGGGCCGTAACGCGTCGGATTTCCGCAAGCCGCTCCAGCAGCTCTTCCTTTCGGGCTTCAGTTTCCTCGCGTACGGAATGATAAAGCCCTTCCAACTCATACCGGTACCGCGCCTCGATCGATTCGAGCAACCTTCCCAGCAGCGGGTGTCCGCGGGACAGAAGAACGGGCCCGGCCTCTTCCTCCAGCCGGCTTAGCTCCCGCCCCCCGCCCGGCGCCGCCGCAATCGCCTGGTAAAGCCTTTTCCGCTCCTCGACCAATTCCTCCGCCTCAATCCGCCAACCGTTGGCAGCCAGCCAGCGGCGTACGAAGGCAGCGCGGTTCATGGGCTGCAGGACCAACCATCCTGCGTCCCGCGCCGTCGCCGCGCCCGCTTCGAGTATCGCCGCAATCGTCTCCCCGCCCAGGCCCGCGATCACAATTACCTGGACCTCGCCGGCGGAAAGCGCCGCCAGACCGTCCCCGGTCCGGACCTCAATCCGTTCCTCCAGCCCCGCTGCCGCCACGGCGCGCCGTGCAGCCGCGGCCGGTCCCGCCTTCTTCTCCACGGCTATCGCCCGCGCTGCAACCCCCCTGCCAATCAGGTAAAGAGGCAGAAGCGCGTGGTCAGTGCCGATGTCCGCCACACACCGCGTCACCGGGACTAGCCCGGCCGTTGTTTTAAGGCGGGGATGCAGGCTGAAAATAGTATTAACCCCCTCAGGTTGCATCTAACTGCCGCAGGCGGCAGGCCTATAACCATTCAGCCGCTTGGTGTTTCGGTGACTGTTGAATCTCTCAACCATTACTTAATTCTAATTCAAGGACCAAATGAAAAACAATCCGAACACAAAAAACCGCCTGGTTCATACCGACGGTTTTACTTTAGAAAATATCCTACAACATCGCTTCAAGCCCGGCCTCTTACTCCATTACCCTCCCCTTCAACAACCGGTGTTATTCATTCAAAACCGCGTCAAGCATCCGGCTTGCCGTTGCAACCTCCGGATCCCTTATACCCC
Organism: Bacillota bacterium; assembly: GCA_040755295.1. Classification (NCBI taxonomy): domain Bacteria; kingdom Bacillati; phylum Bacillota; species Bacillota bacterium. The sequence continues at coordinate 61,860 of JBFMBK010000008.1, forward strand.
TGACCTTCACCAATTCTTCCAATCCGCGGCGCAAATCTTCGATCTTCTTCAAGATTTCTCTAAGCTCCATCGTACCCCCTCCAAGCCCACCGGATAGCATTAACTTGATGAGCTGACAAGATACACTAAGCGTGAAGCGGGCGTAAAAAGGCCGCCGCGGCTGCAGTAAAACCGTCTTCAATAGAACCGGCGCCCGAAAACGGACGGCTGCTCGCCGTCGGGTAGGCTCCGTTGCTTTTAATATTGTATACATGAGACATTCCGGTAAAGAGCAAACGGTTTCGGCCGATTATTTGTTTAAGAACCGAACGCACCGCGACCCGAAGTGGCTGCCATCAGCGCTGGACAAAATGGTTGCCGGAGAAAGGGGAAGTGCGTCATGCAAAAGTTAAAAATGTTGACCCAAAAATTCATTCATGAACTTTACCTTGTGATTCAGGGAAGTATCCACGCGTATCTTGCCGTAACCGAAAAAGTTCCCGAAGAGAAAAAGGGAACCGCCTGGGACGAATACAACACGGCATTCGACGAACACATTGTCCCCCAGTTGCTGGAGGTCCTCGAGAGGAACAGGTGCGGTACAGCGGAACTCTGCCACGCCTCGCTGAAGCTGTTGGAAATCAGCGCGCGGGCCGTGGAGTCGATGCAGACCGGCGAAGATACCGCCAAAAGCACCAGGAGCGCCGAGGATGGGAACGTCTTATCCTGGTTTATCTCTGTTCATTGATTATGGACGACCTATTAACACTCATACATAAGCCGCCTCACCGGCGGCTTTTTCCTTTATTCTTGCTTTCCTCCACCAACCGGTAGTACTTGTTAATCATGGCGTCTAAAGCCCGGCTGGCCTCCGCAACCTCCTGATCGGCAAGCCCTTTGACGGTTACCAAATCACACAGACCCCTGCGCAGGTCCTCGATACGCGTCAATATTTTGCGTTCAGAAATTGAATAAGCCATGAAGTTACAAATCCCGCCTCTCCTTTCTCTATTCGGACTGAGGTTTATTATTCTTTACTGGAAAAGACCTCGAAAAAATTCAACGGCTTTCTATCAGCCGGGCAGAAGGTTAGGTTTCGAAAAAATTCTGAATAAAAAACCAAAAAAGAGTCAACATTTATTCTGTAAAACGCACTTACCGTAAAACCTATAACAGATGCGGTAATGGAAGGAGGGGAAAGATGGACCGGGGTGAATTTGCCCGCAAACTAGGCTTCAGGGACGCCGATGCCTTGGACGACGCTTCAGAATCTCTCGATGAAGGATATGGTTCCGCTTCTTATATCACAAACCTCCCTGACGGCCGCTGGGCCGTATGGGAAGACGCCGAACCTTCCGGGGTTTCTTATCACGATACGCGCGAGGAAGCCGAGGATACAGTCAGGACGGGCTTATATGAAGAAGACCTTGGAGATGAAGAGTAAAGAGGAACCTGCTTATGATTCCTTGCCGCCGGTGGCGGCTTTTATTTTTAAAGGCCGCCTGTAGATTCAAACCCGTTTCTAAACAGGCCCATCATATCGGTGCAGCCCAAACCACCCCGACCGGGGAACCTCTTCGATAACCGGCGACGACATGCGCAACCTGTTTATCAACCAGCTTGACGACCAGTCCTGACGCCTTAGGGCCTGCTTATTCCGGGATCTCACTGTAACCGCAACCCGGCAGCAGCCATCTTTTCGCTTGCGGACCGCCTCCGTACCAGGGATATTCCCGGCAGATCCGCGGCTTTGTGCCGGAGTCTAATTGAAGCTGGCACAGCCTGTCGTGGTTCAGGTACTCGCAAGCCCAGTAATGACCGTTCGGCCAGCCCGGAGAACCAACAACTGCGGGGGAGCGCGCACGCGCTTCCTCAGGGGTCAAACGTCTGCAGTGGCGGACAATAAAAACAGCGTCGCTCTCAAGCATCGTCAACCCCAGAGCTTCGTCTTCCAGCGCCTTTTTTAAAAGCGCTTCGGAATCCAGTTGAGTATAGAACGCGGTACAGCATTGGCCGCAGCATTTGCATTTTCTCACAGGTACATCTCCTTCCTCTTCAAGCCAAACACTCCTGACTTCATTCATTGCTCTAATTTTACCAGATGATGCTAAAACGAACTACAATTATCCCTTTGCGGTCAGATTATTTTGATTCTCATCTCCTACATCTCACTTCACACCTCTCATATCGCCGCGCCTAAACAATTGGGATGCCTGAATATACGATTCTTTCACCCGCGATAGAGCCCCGGTGAAATGAGCTTCACCGGCAGGTTAATAAAGAAGGAATCGGCGGTTTTATACCTAATTCTGATACAATATTAGTTACGGCGGATTGTTGTTGTTTGGAAAGAGGTGCGGTTGAAGCTGAAGAGTTTCCTTGAATTCATCTGGTCAAATCTGAAGGTGGTTTTAATAGCAGCCATGCTGTCGCTCCTGCTGAGGACCTACGTCGCGGAAGCGCGGGTGATCCTGGGGCCTTCCATGATGCCTACACTGGAAAACGGCGATCTTTTACTCGTGGAAAAGCTGAGCTTCCGGGTGGCGGGATTTGACCGGGGCGACGTCGTGATATTTGACCCCCCTCCGGCCGCCCATTCTCAAGTCGATTATGTTAAACGCGTGATCGGGCTTCCGGGAGATAGGGTGGAAATGCTGAACGGTACGGTGTATATCAACGGGGTTTCCCTTGCCGAAGGTTATATAGGCCCGCATCCGGCGATCTCCTTCGCGCCCCTTATAGTACCGGAGGGTTCAATATTCGTCATGGGGGACAACCGCGGCAACAGCTACGACAGCCGGGAATGGGGGTTCTTGTCCGAGGACAGAGTGGTCGGACGCGCCCTGGTCCGGATCTATCCCCTGAAAAAGATAGGCGGCCTGCCGAAATAATGGTTCAAGGTTCAAAGTTCAAGGTTTAAAGTCTCAAGAGTTGGTTGTCAAAACAAATAAATCGGTGGAAAACTGACATAAATGGTTTTTCAAAAGACCCGGTGCGGCGGCCCCGGGCTTTTTATTTATACAGGAAATCTTGCACGGCCGAAATCTACAGGGGAAAATAGTCCAAAATCCCTAGTTCGGGATTCAAGGTCGAAAGCCGCGACCTATCTCGAAACTATAACCGCTCCCGCGCAACATCCATTTCACACCTCAATTACCTCACGTGCCCCACACCTGCGGTTATTTTCGCCGGAATTAGTAAATTAATCTTTCGTTGTAAAACAGACTCTAGTCCCAGACTTTCAGGACCTTTTGCGGATAGTCAAAATATACCGCCCTTTGGTAGAATCAATTTGAAGGTATTAACACGGTAGTAAAAATATGTGTTTTAAAGGGAGGAGGGGAACCGGCACAAACTACCGGGGCAGGTAATGTTGAACAACTACTCGACGCAGGAGGAGTAACGGATGAAGAAATCCCTGTCCTTGATGTTCTCGCTGATCTTCGCCATCCTGATGTGGTTAGCCGCGACAATACCTGCTTCGGCTGAAACAACCGTTCCTTTCGGCAGCCGGACTTTATCGACGGGTATGTCGGGCAGCGACGTAAAGCAGCTTCAAAGCTGTTTAAAAAACTGGGGTTATTATAACAGCCGCATTTCCGGATATTTTGACAAGAAAACAAGGAACGGCGTGCTCTCCTTTCAAAAGGCAAATCAATTACCAGCCGACGGCATTGTCGACCAGGACGACTACGATAAAATATACCAGTTGACTAACCCGGCACCGCCGCCGCCTCTTCCGGAACCGCCTTCCCCACCCTCCGGGGGAACAACGTACGTGATTCAGCCCGGCGATACCTTTTACACCATTGCCCTAGGTTTTAATGTTTCTGTAGAAAGCTTGATGGCGGCCAACCCGGGCGTGGACCCGAACAACCTGCAGGTCGGGCAGACCATTGTCATCCCCGCGCCTTCCACGCCGCCGCCTCCGCCGGAACCGCCTTCCCCGCCCTCCGGGGGAACAACATACATGATTCAGCCCGGCGATACGTATTCCAAAATCGCCCTCAGCTTTAACGTCTCCGTGGAAAGTTTGATAGCGGCCAACCCGGGCGTGGACCCGAACAACCTGCAGGTCGGGCAGACCATTGTCATCCCCGCGCCTTCCACGCCGTCGCCTCCGCCGGCGACCGCCCGCCACGTGCTGGGCTATTACACGGTTGACTACCCGGGAGATGCAGACTCCTTCAACTCCCTGAGCGCGTATGGCAGCCGGATTAACAGCATCGCCACCTTCACCTTTCTTGTCGACGGGAGCGGAAACGTCACCGGCACAACCCCGACGGACGGCGTAAATCTGGCGTTAAACAGGGGCGCCGTTCCTCTGGCCCTGATTCACAACTACCGCAACGAAGGCTTTGACGCCGCCGGCGCGCACAACCTCCTGTCAAACACCGCCAGCCGGCAGAGGCTGGTCCAGAACATGGTAGACATTCTTAAAGGCAAAGGGTATAAGGGAGTCAACATCGACCTCGAAAATGTGCCCCCCTCGGACCGCAGCTATTACACCGCGCTGGTCCGGGAGTTCAAAGCTGCGCTCCAGCCCCTCGGCTGCCTGACAACCGTCTCCATTCCCGCGAAAACCGCGGACGTACCCACCGCGGCATGGTCGGGCGCATTCGACTACGCCGCCATAGGCGCGTCCGCCGACTGGGTCCAGCTCATGACGTACGACGAGCACTGGTTCGGCGGAACACCCGGACCGATCGCCTCGCTGCCGTGGGTGGAAAACGTAATAAAATACGCCGTCAGCGTAATCCCCAAGGAAAAGACATTGCTTGGGATCCCAACCTACGGTTACGACTGGACTTCGTCCACAACCTCCATTGTGACCTATAAGTCGGTCAGTTCGTTGATCAACGCCTATAACGCTCAGCCGCAGTGGGACAGCACCGCCTGCGAACCGTACTTCACTTACTACGCGGGCCGCGTAAAACATGAGGTCTGGTACGAAAACGCCGATTCCGCACGACTCAAATTCGATCTGGTCAACAAGTACGGCCTGATGGGAATAGGCATCTGGCGCCTGGGCTATGAGGACGACAGCTTCTGGCAGGCTGTGGCGGAAAAGCTGAATTAGAACGGCGGCACGCAACCGGGCTTCCACCTTTACCATAAGAAAGGCAGCCCCTCAGGACTGCTTTTCTTAGACTCTGCCGTAATGGTTTTAAGTCCGCATCTCTTCATTTTTAGGTTCGTTTGGATACTCCTTGACCAATTTACCCTTTTCTCCTTAGTCGCTTGGCCCAGTCCGTAGATGCCGCCAGGCTATTTTTTCTTGCTCTGCTTGCTTCCCGCCGCGTTACGTCAGCCAAGCACCAAGAGGTAAAATCCTTGTCTGTTAAATACAGAGAGGCGGCCTGCAGGCCGCCTCCGTTTAAGGCTTTTTTCGAGTGCTGCGCCGTATTTAATTAAGCCAGGCCTTTTCCGCGTAAAGGCTTGGTATTGGATGTCTGTAACACCAAGAACATCCGCCGTTACTGCCCGCCAACCTCTTCCGCCCTTTTACAATTCGTGTTTTTATTGTGCCAGACCTCCGTTTATCACCTTGAACCTGCGGGCCCTAGGCCGGTAAGCCCTTTCGATCAGGGCGTCAACCAGCTTGCTCAGAAAACGGATCTTTTCCCATTCTTCCACCTGGATCGTCGAGGTGATCTCACTTTCATAGTTACCGTTAGGCAGGCAGTAAAACTTAAGGTGCATCTCAAAATCAGGCTGTCTCGCCATCGTGGGAACCTCCTCGCTTATCACCGTAACTGACCTGTCGCACGATGTGCTTTTGGTATAATATGGCACTCCAAATTAGGCGGTGATAGATTTGTGAAAGAGCGTTCCTTACTCATATCATCGGCAATAGTCTGCCTGATTTTAGTTTCTATATAATTTTTTGTGGATAATTATTAAACACCAAAAATCGGGAGCCTCCTCTTCAAGTGAGGGATACGCAGTCATTACGCAAAACATCTTTCATATTTAACCTTCCACCCAACTGATGCAACCCGGCGGGCATGAATCGATAGCCTCCTGGATGGCGTCCTCACCGGCGCCGGTTGGATTAAGCACCTGGGCGCAACCCAGTTCTTCATTCAGCTTGAACACCTCCGGACATATAGCCTCGCAGGTGCCGCAAGCCTCACACTCACTCGTCTCGATGTAAGGGATGCGAGCCATGGCTGAATACCTCCTGTTTTCTTGGGAATATAACTTGGCATTTCGCCGTAAATCTTTATTTTCCTTTATATCAGGACTTGTCCACTGACTGTGCAACTATCATACAAGTCGCAACGGGCGGGATCTGACGATCCGGACACAGATTAAAAAAAAACGGGCCAAGATTAAGCCCGTCATCCACCGCCTGTACCGTATCGGATTATTTCTTTTTTTCTGTTTGTTCTGATTGTGTATACATACCTGCCGGGTCGGCATAACCGGGTGGGGGATAGCCTGCTTCGGAATAAGGGTAGGGCATTCCGGCGAAAGACCGGCATTCTTTTGCACAGTTCAGGCAGACCCGGCCGCAGTGTTGCGACTCGTGATCGCGATGCCGCAGGCAATGCTTGCCACAGACATCGCAGATTTCGGCGCATAAAGCGGCGAGATGCCTTGCGAACATGCTGCAGCGAGCGATGAACTTCGCGGTCAGAGTACAGATGTCCGCACAATCACGCAACAACTGAAGCTGCATCGCCCTCCCCTCTTGATGGTGACCGTATCTTGCAAGAACCGCGGTAAACGTGTTCTCGCATACGGCCTCGCAATCTTGAACGGTTCTTAACACGCGGCCGTAGGAATCGATCGGGTAAAAAATATTCTCCAAAGAATATTCCGGCACTCTCAACTCTCCTTTCTTTTGTTGTTAAACCATTATATGCCAGCAGGGACTTTCTGGTTCACACCGGAGGTTTTCGCGACACCGCGTCATTTTCAACCGGGATGCACCCCAAAAAAGCAAGACTCCCGAAACAGGGAGTCTCCTAAATCCTTTCTGGTGGGCGATGTAGGATTTGAACTTGCTGCCAACACGCCGATATTAACCTGTTAATAATACCAGGAAGTCCTCGGTTGATGGTTATTCGGCATCGGTTGGTTTTTAGGAATACTTATAACGCGCCCTCCACCGTATCCAGGATCTCATTCGCTATGTAAAGCCGGTTACGGGACCTCCCGCCAACTTCTCGTAAAATACCAGCTTTTATAAATTCCCTTACATGGTGGCTTGCCGGCATATATGTAGTCCCTATGTATTTACTCGCTTTGGGGATGGTAATAACAGGGCTTTGAAACAATAGGTCTACTAGTCTGAATACTGTGCTTGGGGAGCGAGATGTCTTAAATCTTTCATAGTATCCCTCCTGAAGGTCTTGTAGACGCTTGGCTCGGACTAGTGCATCTCGTGATTGCCTTTCTACACCCTTTAAAAAAAAGAGAAACCATTCATTCCAAGCCCCTCTTGTACTTACAGCCTGAAGAAGGTCATAATAGAACTCTCGATTAGCTTCAAAGAAAGCGCTTATATATAACAACGGTTGAGGTAAAAGGCCCCAGGCGCACGATAGCAGTACAATGATCATACGACCCAGTCTGCCATTCCCATCAAGAAAAGGATGGATAGCCTCGAACTGATAATGGATCATTGCCAGGCGAATAAGTGGTGGTATACTAGTGCTTTGATAAAAAAACTGTTCCAATTTATCAAGAGCACTCAATATTTCATTTGGTGGAGGTGGTACAAAAGATGCTTTCTCCAGGGTACAACCAGGAGGCCCAATCCAATTTTGCGAACGTCGAAATTCCCCTGGGTTACGAGTCCCCCCTCGAACTCCTTCGAGAAGCTTGGAATGAGTTTCACGAATTAATCTGAGGCTAACGGGAAGTTTAATTAGAAGTGCTAAAGCATGTTCAAGAGCGTAGACGTAATTAACAACTTCATTAACATCGCTGTTAGGCTCACGATCCCATAAACGTGCTTGAACCGCTTCAAAGGCATAAAGATCGGACAGAGATGCGCGTGTTCCCTCGATACGAGAGGAAAGCACTGCCTCTCGCCGCATAAATGGCTTAATCAGCAAATGAGGATTGGGAAGCATCCGGCCCATTCCCGCAAGTTCACCTACAGCTCGGTCCGCTTCGGAGAGCGCGTATATTACATCTGGCTCTAAATTTGTGGAAAGCGGTAATGGATTTGGAATAAACGCCCAACGACCTTCCAATGTGCGCACGACGCGCCCTGCGGCAGAACTAGAGAAATCTTCAGGTTTCACTTTACCCTTCCTTTAGAGTTATACAAATCCTAATTATAGTTCAGTATAATATTTAATTCTTTATTATAGTTTTAGAGCTAAAACTATAATAAAGGCTTAGAGACTCATAATGCAATATCGTTTTTTCAAATCAGTCCCTATTAAGGTTTGGTATTCATCGTGCCTAAGGGTAAGGTAAGGCCAAACCGATAAATAAATTAAGACCTCCGACACTCGGAAGTCTTGATATTTTTCTGGTGGGCGATGTAGGATTTGAACCTACGACATCTTGCTTGTAAGGCAAAAAAGGCTCGTCCATAGCGTATCATAGAACGGTATAATGCGGCTTTCAGTGTCCATAGTGTCCATAGTTTATATAGTTTTTTATCCCCATTCCCGTCAGTTATTACCGTCAGAAATAAATCCCGAAAGTCGGTTGTTATGCCATTTCAAGGATTCCGCTCCCTCCATTAACGTAACCGTCTAGAAAAATAAGGTCACAACATCCTGTGTCGCGGCTCCTTTTAGGCATCTAAGAATATACTTTCCTATGAATATCTTTCCAGAAACTTATCCGTTTCAAGGTCCATTTCATATGAAAATTCTATTTTCCCCACCGATCTTACCCCTATGATATAAACACTCTCCCTGTTTACGATAAAAAAGAATACATAAAGGCTTAGGGGGGATGAAGCTAATCCCTTCGCAACATTTTCTTGGCCGATAACAATTATGGTATTCCCATCTTTTTCTTTCAGCTCTTTTATGACCTTGTTTTTTGACATGTGATCCAACGCTATTAACTTGGCAGCTTCTCGGGAAACCAATGTAACACCAGCCTTACCTCTGATTTTATCTAGACATCTAACAAACTTGCGGGCTAGGCCGATCCAGCCATCTACAGCTTCATTGATATTTCTCCCTTGCAGAAAAAGGTTCCCAATTAATAGTAAAATGACGGGCCAATTAGAACCCCATCCTATGTCTTTTGGTTTTACCTTAATTTCTGTTGAAATTGGCTTTAATTCTTCCAATATTCCGGCAATAAACGATTGTTTTACACCCAGAGGTGTTTCAGAATCCCATTCATCTTCTGGTATGTCGATTATGATTTCCATCCCTTGTCTCCTTACTAAACATAAGGATATTTAATTTTCCGAGGTAAAATATTAAAACAATCACATTCTTTATAAGATCGCCTGCAGAGCATTCCGTCAAAATCTACATTCCCTGGCTTTTGTTTACGAATAGGGCATTCAGTGTGCATTAAGGTTGCTGGCTTTTTTAAATCTCTATCTGGCGGGAGTTGGTATTTCCCTTCTATATATACCTTGATATTCCAGACGGGGCAATCAAAAGCTTTACAAACGATAGTTGTATAAATCAAATTAACTAACCCCCTTCCTGCTCTGCCGTGGTGCCCCTTCTACGCTGCCGGGTAATGGTAAGATACCCGCCAGTTAGTTAGAAGCCCCTTGTAGGCGATCTTGGAGCGTGGCTGTTATTTGTTCGTTGGTCGTTTTTTCGCTTCCTCGATAAACTTTTCTAAGTCTTCCTGCTTGATGCGCCAGTTATCGCCAATTTTAGCCCCAGGTAATTTACCGGATCGTAAATGAGCGTAGACCGTTCTTACATGAATTTTAAGTATTCGTGCCGCTTCCTGCGGTGTAAGTAATTCCTTCATTCCTTTTTCATTCCCTCCTTGTCCTCATAATACCACTAACTATCTAAAAATACAACATATTCCCTTATTAACCTATTGACCACTAAGGGCTTATATGATAGTTTATAGGGTAACAGCGTAATTAGTGGCGTTACATGGAATTTAAGGAGGTGATATATGTCCCCTGAAAGCGAACAAGCCCGGAACAAAGTCCGGGCCACCGGGAAGCGGGTACACCGTAAGCTGGAACACCCGCTGCCGGGGTAAAGGATTCGGCAACCGTACCCAAAAATCCTTCATGGGGAGGTAAAGAGCAAATGCCCGAATCATTCTCCATAGATTTCTTAAAACTTGTTAATAAGAGAACCGTTGAAGTAGGGATGGCCGCTGCCGCAGACGATCCGGAGTTTAAAGAATACGACAAGGAAATACGCGAGGCCGAAGACAAGCTTCAAAAAGAGCTGTCTGACGAAGGATGGCAATTCTTCCTCGACTACGAGGCTGCCCGCAACCAGCAGGGGATTATTTCCGCAGAGCATGTTTACCGGCAGGGTATGCGGGATTGCTTCGCGCTGATTAAAGAGTTGAACCAGTACCCTGATCGCGGCAATAAAGAGGAATAAAGAACCGCGAATGCCGCCGAGCGAATGGCCAAAGATATAAGCCGCGCCTTGACCGGAAGGTAGACGATAGAAGCGCGAAGGCCGGGGTTAGACGCCCCGGCCTTCGCTTTGATAAACTGCTTGAGTTGTTCGCGGGATACCAGTTTCTTCTTTTCCATTTGCCTTCCTGCCTTTCCGTATTATTGTACTTTCGGAAAGAGCAGAAGCACAATTTATTTTACACACTCGGTCTTCTTTAAAATCTTGCTCGCATGCTTATGATGTTTTTTCTTTTATTACGTTCATTGATTACGAAACCAAACCTTTTATAGTACTCTACGTTATTAAGGTAAGCATCCAGTGTTACGAAACGAATGCCAAGTTCATTTCTTAACCTTTTCGCTTCCCGTTTAACATATTCGATCATAAATACTCCAAACCAGCGGCCTTGCTCACTTTTGTCAACTCCTAATCTTGCAATCTTAAGGGCAGGAGCTACAGCATAAGGAATATCGTCTCTTTCTTCTTCAGTCAATAGAATTGCATCAGCACATATAGAATAGAAACCTATGAGCTTTAATTTGGCTATATGTTTTTTATAAATGAAGTTTCTAAACATATTCCACCGATGATTACGCTCCCCATAATAAAGAAGGACGGTGACATTAAGACCACCGTCCTGTTCTTCTAGTGCCTCGTCTTTTAGAAAATGGTTTATTTCGTCCTCTCCGCAATCAAACCGAGCTACATTGGGCAAATCTTCTTCGGATAATTTAGCAAGTTCTACATTTTTTAATTCAAATTTATAACCAAGCACTAAAATCCTCGTCTTTTGACATTCTTGAACAACAACTCTCTTTTTTCCGCTTCCCGGATTTCTTGGGGCGTAGGCTTCCGCTTCATGTCTTCGTAAACCTCTCGGGCATCCTTACCCTTCAAAACCGGCGTGGGTGCGACCTGAGTAGCCATACGCCTCACTCCCTCCTTTAATAACAAATTTAAAGATTTTTCGACAATATTATACGCATTTATCACTTAAAGTGATCCTAAATAAATGTTAACCCGGTAGAATATAAAATGCAATAAAATTTTGCAAGTTGGCAAATAGCAATATGCCTTAGAATATTCTTCGTTCTAAGACTGGGAGGACTTTAATTTTCCTAGCGGCACCAAGAGCCTTTAAGCTCTCCCGAATGAGGCACCGCGTCTTGGCCTACTTGAATACCTTACCCCGGCCCTTTTTTGCATTTATATTCCGGCGGTCACTCCTGTGCGTTTAAGCTCGCGTACAAGCAATTCGCCAATGCGGTGAATGTCCATGTCCGATGAGATACTGTTGCCGGTGATGGTGATATGATTGATCGTCGTACCGCGTTTTGTTGATATGGGATAGTCCGTTACTGGAGCACCCGCGCCCTCAAACGCTAATTTCGGCGCAATCATGTCCATAAACTTTTGGAATGGTGCAACTATCTCTGGACCCTTCTCACCGATCATGGCAAGGGTAGGACTTTTTACCAACGCGCCTTCGGCCAAATAGGGAATAGTAGGTATCTGTGGCATACCCACCGTCCAGCCACCCACCGTGCCGTCAAGTGGAATCTGTACTTCCGGTACTTTGATTTTAATGCTGTTAAAAGCCGCGATAAATCTGTTAATCAGGCCGATTACCGAGTTTATTCCGCCTTTAATAGTGTCCACGATGCCGCGCCAGACAGATTCGGCTATAGTTTTAATGCCGTTCCACGCATCGGCGAAGCCCTGTTTTATGCTCTCCCAAATACCACCTAAATGCTGACTTAACAATGATGCCCAACCGACAGGTCCAACGGCGATTTGCAAGATTTCGTCGCCCCACTTTTTAAAGAAGTCCTTGAGTCCCGTCCACGCGGTTGTTGCCAAGCCGGTGATCGCCTCCCACGCCGTGGACAGCGCCCCGGTGATCGCCTCCCACGCCGCTGTTGTGGCGTCTCGGATTGTTTCCCAATTGCTAATAATTGCGCTGATAATAATGCCAAACGGCCCAAGGATGATACTAATAATTAACGGCCAGTTTTCCTGCACAAAACCGACAATGGCTTGAACTGCATTCACGGTAAAGTCCTTAACTGTAGTCCAGATGTTTTTAAAGAAGTCGCCGATTTTATCCCAGTTTTTGTAGATTGTATAAGCCAAGGCTGCAACCGCCGCACCTGCCAACATAAATGGTGCCAAGGGAATCATGGCCGCCGCTACAGAAGTACCAAACGCTACTATGGCCGGAACTAAAGCACCGGCAATAGCACCGCCGATAATCACTATTTTCTTTTGCAAATCTTCAGGGAACAGCTCTGCTAATGCGCCCTTCAAACCCCCTTTTTCAAGAGCCGTTTTTATTTCACCAAGCCACTTATTTATGTTGTCCAAAGCCGGTCCCAGGTTGAAAGCCTTAATAATTTCCTCGCCAAGAGGACGCATCATCTGGCTTATATTGTCTTTTAGATTCGACCACCGGCCTATTAAGGTCTTGGACTGCTTATCCATCGCACCGCCGAACCTTTCGGCCATGCCTTTCAAGACAGCGTCAATACCCTGCTGGCCGGTAATCATACCTTGCTCTGCCATCTTCATAGCCTCGGGTACAGATACGCCGATTGCTTTAGCGACCATGTCCCAGGATTTAACACCAAGTTCGTTCAGTTGGTTCATTTCTTCGGCTGAGATTTTACCTTTCGCGGCCATCTGGCCCAAAGCCAAAGTTACACGGTCTATTTCAGCCTTGCCGCCGCCTAGTGCCGAAACAGCATTGCCTATATTTGTCATCATCGGGATTATTTTTTCTGCCGAAAAACCGAAGGCCAGGAGCCGCCTACTGGAATCCTCCAGGCCGGGCAACTCGAACGGTGTCTTAGAAGCAAAATCAGACAGGTCCTTGAGGAACTTTTCAGCCTCTTTACCGCTGCCCAAGAGTGTCGTAAACGCCGTTTTGCTCTGCTCATACTCAGCCGCCATCTTCACAGCACCCCCTGCGGCTACTCCCGTCGCTGCTCCTAATGCAAGAAGTCCGCCGGCAAGCATTTTTGAACTCGCTGTGGCCGGACCAAGGGCGAATGCCCTTTGCAAACGTGATGTTTGCGCTTCCGCTTCGGCCATTTTGCGGGTAAAGTCCGAAATGTCAGCACCTAAAAGTACCCGTAATTTTCCTACGTCCATGTTATATCACCTCATCTTTCCTGGTAAATAAAAAAACCGCCCAAGCTCACGCCCAGGCGGCCCCCACCGCCTCAAATCCCCGTTTTATTCAGTGTACTTAAGCCTTAAATGTTGATTAACGCCCTGGCCGCTTTGTAGGTATCCGCAGTCGCCACAAGAACCGCTTTGCGTTGCTTTTGTAAATTGTTTATCTGTTCATCAACGAATCTAATCGACTCTTTGCGCCAAAGTTTCACTGACTCGAACAGCAAGATCCTCTGATCGCGTGGCATGATGGGAAATATCGCCGCAACTTCCTCACCGCTGGCACCCGCACTGAAGGCTGCTATCACTTGAATTGTTTCTGTATCCATTCCAGGAAGAACTTGGAATTTAATTGGGCTTTCCACGTTTTTTTCACCTCGCTTTTCTTTTAAAAGAAAGTGGCAAGCCCCCCAGCTTGCAAATTTTTCCCCTCGGAGTGACTTAGTAATATTCGATAATTTCCCACCCAACGACGCTGTGGGCGGTAAGTGTGCCGTTATTAGAGTAAGCAACCACTCGTAGATTTGTTGACGATGTTAAATATGCGGTCACGTATCCCTGTCCATTAGCAACACCGCCGTCTATCGCCATACCCGTTCCCGAAGTAATCAGTCGTATTTTTGTGAGGTCTACTTCAGAAATGGCAACGTCGGTTGTGGTTGTCGTATTAGTGGCACTGATCGACGTTTGTCCGCGCTGGGTGTTCTTGACTACTCTTGAACGTCTAAGCACTTAACTTACCCCCTCAAATTGCCGCGTTCTCAGCGGCCTTCAAGGCGTCCATTAAACGCCGGTGCAGCGGGTTGTTGGACTTTTCTAGTTGAAGCATGTCGCGCTCAGCGCCCGGAAAGTCGGAAATGCTGTATAATTCGGCTCCTTCCGGTGTTGTTAGTACTTTTACATAGCACGCCTCTAAAGTCGTGCCAGGATTTGCCTTTTTGAACCGCTGCGCCAATAGGTCAATGCCGATAAACGCCTGCGATTTGGCGGATCGCGCAAACTGTGCATCGTCCGGGGTAACGCCTATGTTTGTTTGCGGGTTGACAGCCGGACCCCTGGGGTCTGTGTCGACGTAGGTCATGTACTGTTTACGGCCCCTATTTGTTTGCAGATACTGGCACAACTGTTGTTCCCGGCTTATAATGGAAAAATTACGCGGCAGATCGTATGTTGTATTTTTCCAGTCCTCAAAGTCCGTCAGTAGGTCGTTCCAAGCTTGGTCCTTCGGGTTTGGGTTCATGATATCTCGTTTAGCGACGTCGTCAGATTTGAATAACATAATGTGTGCGTCGGGATTTGCGCCCTTCCCGACTAAATCAACTCGATTAATCGTCATTTCGAATAGTGTTTTAGCCATTATAACACTTCCTTTCGTTTTGCTTGGCCCTGAATCGAGAACATGGAATATGCACCTGATTTTACCTGACTAAATACCGCATCGTCCGATACGTGGAACCCTACCCACCACCCTGTGGGCAGTGCGTTCGCCGGTAAACCCATTTTAGCAAGTTTTTCCGGTGTCACCATGAAGCTCTCCACCAGTTCGCCCACGGCTTCCCCGGCATGTTCAACGCCCGTCTTACGGAATTTAAGGACAAAGGCATAGGCCGCATCTTCCAAAGCTGAAACATCGACAATCTCTTGCTGCATATCGACTACCGGATCGCCGTCCTTACGTATCGCAACGCTTGCCCAACCAAATACAAGATTGCGGTCCGCATCGGTTTTAATTAGCTTCATTAGCCGTCTTCACCTCCTCTTCTGCCGCCGCTAACGACAGGCGCCGTCGGGATGGTGTCGGTTCCGGCATTGTCCAGCCGTCCGGTAGTTCAATTTTTGCATCCCGCATGTAATAACTCAGGATTTCGCGGTCGACGGAAGCGAAATCGACATCAGGGTCTTTGAACACTGTCGCAGTCTGCACTGGTATAATACCTTGTAATTTAGCTGTTAAGGTGTTCAGCAATATGTCCTTGGAGTACAGATCGCCGCGCCGGTGTCCACATAGACGTGATAGCTCGTACATTTCTGCGGCAAGCGATCGGTACATCACATGATTTTCGGCCAAGCAGTGTATATTGTCGGCTATTCGCTCGGCCAGGGCCGCCCGCTCGACCGCCTTTTTGCGAAAGGTCTGTTTGTGTAAGTCCAGTATTTCGGCCTCGCGCTGGCGCGTACATTCGCGAATCCGTGCCTCAAGTTGGTTGATGATTTTCTGCAAATCATCGGCTTCGCTAACCAACTCGAAAGCCTGCTTCCTCAACTCCCGCGCCTGGTCTTGTGCTGCGGGAGCTTGCTCAATGATTGACGCGTACAACAATGCCTCGCGTTGCTTGTCAATGTCCCGCGCCCGCGTCTCATTGTCGCTAATTTGCTTTCGTAACTCGTCTTGCTTGGTAAGCAACGTCTCGATCTCGGTATCGAATCTGACGTTGATCTCGTCGATATTAGTCAACTGTATCACTCCTTTCTATTAACTCAGCATCCACCACAGACCCCGCTGCAGCACGCAAGCGCTCCCCGATAACGTCTAACTTGCTTATAACACGCTCACGCGCGCCTGTGGCTTCTGCGGCCTCAGTCACGGCCACTGTTAGGCCAAACTGAAACCTGCTTTTGGGACTTAATCCCAAACTGTTTGCTAGGGATTCCGCCTGTCGGATAAGTTGCAACTGTAATGATTGCACCGGCTTGATTTCACCGTGCCTATTCGTGAACGAACCAGACTTCGAAAGGTATTGCTCGATTTTTCGAATCTTCGCTAGACACAGTGCTAATAAGCCGACGCTCGTCTGATCGCTCTCCTGCACCCAGACAGCTTTGTCGGCCTCCAACTGCTCCTTAATCGTCTGTGCCAGTTCGCTTACCTGTGGGGTTGCAGGCGTCAAACTGTATACTCCGCTCATGTCGTGGGTACGCTTGCCACTGAATTGGGTAAGATTAACGAGGCTACGACGTTTACCTGCCTCAGTGCGTGGACCGCCACCTCCCACCGCTAAACACCTCCTTCTGCTTTAACGAGTATCGCCTCAAGTTGCTTCAACTCCTCTACCGACAAAGACGCTAGATTAAGCTGAGTCTCGCTGAGATTTTTCCCGATGCTAGACAACTCGACGCCTAACTTAACCCTACTCTGCGGACTTAATCCCAAGCTATTTGCTAATCCCTCCGCCTGGGTTAAGTATTGCAATTCGAGATGCACCAACGGTCTTGTTTGTCCGCGCTTATTTGTCAACGTAGCTTTTTGCAGGTACTCTCCTATGCGGCTAAGACGCCGCAGACACAAAGCAAGACAGGTGATCGTCACGTTATCACTCTCACGTATCCAGGTAGCACCCTCAGCCTCTAATAACTGCTTGATCTGTGACGCTATTGCCTGCGTTTCAGCCTGCCATAAAGTCAAGCTGTGGACGCCATGCCGATCACGCTTTGCCGGTTTATTCGAGTATTGCATAAGGTTCTCAAGCGCCTTCTGCCGTCCCTCCGGTGTCACCGGACCGCCAGATTTAGACACCTTTAAACACGCCCCAATTAACGAAGACTTTTTGTAATAGGGCCTTGATCTCCGGACGCTCGCAATCGCGGATATCGAGCGTCACCGTTTTCCGCCGCTCGCCGTCGTCAAGTCTGCGAATCCGAGTAACCTCCAACTTGCCCGTGGCCTCATAGTAACGCATTTCACAGTAGGGGGTTGCAACCTCGACCGGCTTTTCAATTTCCCAGAATTTCATCTGCTGTAAACCTCCTTGTTTTAAGTTCGGTAGAAGTTCGGTTTTGCCGTCCGAACCACCACCGTCGAAATACCGACGCCACCGCATAATTACGGACATATGTTCATATTGCGACAAAAGTTCGGGCTTGGTTCCTGTCAGCTATTCCCTTCAACGTCTAGCAAAGTCTTACGCCTCTAAGCGGTGTCACTTGCTCATTAAGCAAGTGTTCATTACGTTCGTGGGTGTCCGAAGCGCCGCGCACCTTGAAATGACGCCATTTCATCATCGTCACTTAACCGGCCATACTCTTCCAGGAATTTTTTATTGCGCCGCCAGACTTCCGGTGTTTCTTCCTGCCAAGAACTGAACAAATTAGTACCAATGTGCCACTTGATTATACATACCTCGCAGTAACCCCAATGATCTTTGCGTATATTAAGGTACTGACGATCCCCCCGCCTGCAAACAGGGCAGTAAGACCAATGAAACGGATCGGGTAATGCTTCGAGGTGTTTATAATCCCGCCCTGAAAACTGCGTTAAAGCGTCAATCACTGCTGGCTTGTAATGTTGGTAAGGATCATTCTGCGCTTCCTTAATAACCATACCGGCCGCCTTTAGGTATATATCCCGCAACCTTAGTAAAACAGGGTCAACCGCGTCTACGCATTTATCGCATACCGGCTGTTTACTTAAAAGAAGGTCGGGGTCAAAAATAGCGTAATCCAAAACAGGGTCAACTGGCTGACCGCAAATACCACAATCACCATTATGCGGGCCTTCGTTTTTACACAAGACCAATTTATAACTAGCCTTGTAACTCTTCTTGCAAGAAACCAACTCTAACTTTTTACCTTTTCTCATTTGCGTCCGCTCCTTCTTCTTAATTTAGCTACCTTAATCGCTTGGGTTTTCTCCCGCTCGACCCTCCTCCGAGACCGGTATACCTGGTAGATATAGAAAGGAGACACTATTTAGCATACTGTTGACAGTTTTTTACTATTTGGTTGTAAAAGAGCTTTAAACTCGCGCCGCTGTTAACTTTCAAGACTTCATAATGCTTTTTTACAGTACACTATTTGACATACTGTTGCTGATAGCGAAACGCCTAAATTGACCCTGACAGTATGCTAAATGATGTACTGTCAGTATGCTGAATAGTGTACAGTGAAAACTCAACTCTCGTTTTCTTCTGCCTCGATTCTCTGTTTCAAAGTCCGTCTATGTTCCGGTTTGACGTTAAACTCAGGCTTGCCGTAGAGCGTCCAATAATCGGATAACCCGTAAATGTTGCATTTTCGTTCCGCATAATTGTTCTCAACGAGATAGACAAAACCCAATTCGATTAAATGATCTATGGATTTTTCAAACATGCGTTGATTCATAACTTTCAGGTACTCGCTTTTAGGCATTGAAATATCGTTCTTATTGCTCTGTTCCACTTTCCCCTTAACAACCTTTCTCTGATATTTACGGCGAAGCATGATATAAAGCTGAATGTCGCGTGCTGTCAACTGCTGCCATGCCAGGGAATCTATCATTTTAAAATAAAGAGAAATAAAATTGCCCGGATTACCTGGGTATGTCTCAAACCCGTCAATGCTAGTTTTTCGACGCTTCGCCATTTTTTGTATGGTTCCTTAGCCCTGCCCGGGGTTTTTCGTTTTTTCGATCTGTTGCTCAACAAACCAGGCGGGGATTCTTACGCTTCTTTCAACGCGCAAAATTGGAATTTTATTCGCAGTTATAAGCTTGTGAACAAAACTCACTGAATAGCTCATTATTTCTGCGTACTCACGTGCTTTATAAGCTTGCTTTTGCATCGTCCTTAACCTCCGCAAAAAGAACTTCTTCTTGCACTTCAAAAACCGCTGACAGCCGCTTCCGCCACGCAGGATAAGGCCGCATGTAACCGCGCTCGATACTGCTTATCGCGGGTGCTGAGATCCCTGTTTTTGCTGCAAGCTGCTTTTGCGTCATCCCGCTGAGCACTCGAAGCAACTTTAAATATTTCACCATACTACCCCCTTGACGCTAATTTTCTTCTATAATATAATGATAGCAAGCGCTTACCGTGACGTAAAGTTAGCTTATCGTTATGTATACCGTTACACGAGGTGAAAAAATGGAGTTCTTAGACTTGCAAGTGTACGAAAGATACAAAGTAATAGACGGTGTCCTGACGCCTTCGGGTAATGTCAAGCGTACCTATAACCCGCTAGAGCATACGGCAATAGTCAATGAGTTTGGGAGACTCGGCGAAGGCGATACAAGAGCCGTTGAACGGTTCGCGCTGAAATGGGGTTCGTTAGGCTATCAGCACAAGCAAGCTGATCCGGTTAGCTGGATATGGGCACATGCCCGGAACGTTCGCTTGATCTTTGCAATTTTGGAAATACTGCAAAATTATCAGGTTGCTTTGGATTTCAAAAATGAAGATGAAGATGAATTTGGGGTAGAATGCGCACGAGAAGACGCCCATGACTTTATCGAAACGTTAACCGTGGAAGATGAAAAAACAGGCAATACCTATATAGGGTTTGTGGGTGGGTTAATCGACAAGTCGGTGCTTTGGCAATGGGAAATAAACAGTAAGGATGCTAATAAAGAATTAAGGTTGATGGCTAATATTATCAGCAAGCTATTAACTTACAACGTGCTTACTGTTGGGAGAGAAGCAATAGTAACACCGGATTTAACAATCAAAAGCAAATTTAAGGTGCCAACACTAATACAAGCTATTTACTGGATGCTTATGGATATTGCTGAAGGAGGCGAATTAGGTAAGTGTAAGTTCTGCGGTAGTTACTTTATACGGCAGAGTAAGAGAGAGAAGTATTGTCCCCCAACTGATCCCAAAAAAGAATCAAAGTGTGCATTAGCATATCGGCAGAGAAAATACCGTAAACCAAAGGAGGAAAAAGACAATGACAAAGCGTAAGAAACGTGGTGCAGGTGAGGGAACTATCTACCACCGGGAGGGAGAAAATCGTTGGTGTGGGGAATTGTTTGTTGGGTGGAAGGAAGTAGTTGACAAAAAGACGGGGGAAGTTAAGCAGGGGAAGGATATATATCGGTGTTACGGTGCCAGCCGTACAGAGGTACAGGATCAACTGCGGGAGGTAGCAAGCCAGCGGTCACAGGGGACATACGTTAAGCCGTCAAAGGAGACGCTCTACGACTGGCTTCAGGAATGGCTTAACGTATACAAAAAACGTAAGTTGCGCCCGACAACGTTTGAATCCTACAAGACAATGCTGGAAAAGCACATTAAGTCTACGGTTGGAGGTATTCTGCTCAAAAACCTCACAACCACACACTTACAAAAACTGTACAACGACAAAGAGGATTCAGGGCTTTCCACCCGGACCGTCCGGTATATTCACCAAGTGATCCACGGAGGACTCGAAAAAGCAAGAAAGCTTAAGAAAGTTGCGGTCAACGTCAGTCAGGACGTGGAGCTACCCATGCTCACATCTAAAGAGCGTAAGGCCCTGACACCCGACGAGGAAAAGAAATTCTTCGATATACTTAAGACAAGGCCGTGGAAACGATGGGAACCTGCCTTTACTGTATTGGCGGAAAGTGGTCTGCGGCGTGGTGAACTTCTGGCTTTACGGTGGGATAATGTAGACTTCGAAAACAAACTGCTTTATGTAGAACAGGGATTGACCAAGACAACCACGGCAGGTATGAAGTTTGATAAGCCGAAGACAGAGAAGGCCAACAGGGTTATCCCGCTTACGCCCAAGGCTGAAGCCGCCCTTAAAACCCAGAAGGTCCGGCAAGCGGAGAATAAGCTTAAGGCCGGGGCAGGGTATAACGATCAAGGTTTAGTATTCGCGGCAAGGAATGGTGAACCATTTCAGCCTCGGAACTTTAACCGGGTAATAGAAAGGGTGTGCGAAGAAGCGAAGATAAAAGTCACGGCTCACCAGTTTCGCCATACCTTCACCACCAGGCTTATTGAAAACGGCGCTGATGTTAAAACCACCAGTGACATTCTCGGACACGCGAAAAGCAGTTTAACTCTAGATGTTTACAGCCACAGTTCCCTTGAACGCAAACGGGAAGCAATAGCCAAGTTAAGCGAGAAATAAAAAGACGAGTCCTAAAATGGACCCGTCTCACCGCTAGGAACCAACCGTCAGGACTTGCACTCCTGGCGGTTTTTATTTTATTCTATTCCCGTCAGATTCCCGTCAAACGGGGCTGTCGGTGCTTGCAAACTGGTGGGCGATGTAGGATTTGAACCTACGACATCTTGCTTGTAAGGCAAGCGCTCTCCCCCTGAGCTAATCGCCCGTTTGGGATGTGGGAGGTGCGATGTTGGAGGTAGGTTTTTAACGGAAAAATTCGGCTTTGCCGAATTTCTGTCCAACCTCTAACCTCTCACTTCTCACCTCTAAATTGCTTAAGGAAAATAACTGCGATGACTTTCTTCCTGTCCCGTCTCTGACCTCCGACCTCTTGCCTCCGACCTCTAAGGTTGGTGGGCCCACCAGGATTCGAACCTGGGACCGACCGGTTATGAGCCGGCAGCTCTGACCGCTGAGCTATGGGCCCATATCATTATATAAAAAATAAAGCCCGGTCGTCAACCTGACGCCGGACTAGTTTATTCGAGATAATCTTTTAGTTTCTTTGATCGGCTTGGATGTCGCAGTTTGCGCAAGGTCTTGGCTTCTATCTGCCGGATGCGCTCCCTGGTCACTCCGAATTTCTGTCCGACTTCCTCAAGGGTCCGCGCGCGCCCGTCATCCAATCCGAAGCGCAGGCGCAGAACCCGCTGCTCCCTTTCGGTAAGCGTTTGAAGCACCTCGTTCAACTGCTCACGCAAAAGGGTGAAAGAAGCCTCCTCGGCCGGCGCCTGGGCATCCTGGTCCTCGATAAAATCACCCAAATGGGAATCCTCTTCTTCACCGATGGGCGTTTCGAGGCTCACCGGCTCCTGGGCTATCTTCATAATCTCCCGGACTTTGTCCTCGGAGATATCCATCTCTTTAGCGATCTCCTCCGGCATAGGCTCACGGCCGAGTTCCTGAAGGAGTTGCCGGGACACCCGGATGAGTTTGTTTATCGTTTCAACCATGTGTACGGGGATACGGATGGTCCTTGCCTGGTCCGCAATCGCCCGCGTAATCGCCTGCCGGATCCACCATGTAGCATAAGTGCTGAATTTATACCCCTTGCGGTAGTCAAACTTCTCCACCGCTTTGATGAGACCAAGGTTGCCTTCCTGGATAAGGTCGAGGAAAAGCATCCCGCGACCGACGTACCGCTTGGCGATACTCACCACCAGCCGCAGGTTTGCTTCCACCAGGCGGCGTTTGGCGGCCATATCCCCCTCTTCCATCTGTTTTGCAAGTTCTACTTCTTCCTCGGGTGTCAGTAGGGGAATACGCCCGATTTCCTTTAAATACATCCGGACGGGATCATCTATCTCCACACCTTCCGGAACCGAAAGGTCGGCTTCCGCTTCTTCTGTATGCGTCCCGGTTGTCGCCTCGGGAGGTTCAAGGTCGTGAACCTCGGGCACTATGTCAATTCCCATCGTCGTCAACCGTTCGTAAATGTCGTCGATCTGATCGGGAGTCAACTCCGATTCCTGAAGGCTATCCATGATTTCGCCGTATGTAAGCACACCACGTTTCTTGCCCTTTTCAATCAAGCTTTCGATTTCGCCTTCCCGCGTCTCTTCCATCCCTCACCCCTCCTTTCCGTTCTTCGTCAGCGTTTGGAGATCCTTTAACAGTTGCCGCGTTCGCTCGCTGTCTTCGGTTTTCTCAGCCGCTTTCAACTCCAGCAACAACTCCTGCCGTCTCTCACGCCGCTGCTTCTTGCGTATCAAAATCATATAATCGTCCAGAAGAGCTTCCGGCTCGCCAACGAGCCCCTCCGATAGGATACCGGCCACCATTTCCTTATCTTCTTCCCCCAACCGGCTGAACAACAGCGGCAGTCGTAAATCTTCCCGATCGGTGATCTCCTGTATCCGTACATAGACCCGCCGGTGCTGCTCCCCGGAAAAAAACCTTCCCCCCCCGACCGCTTCCAGACGGGGCAAAAGATCCGGCCTTTCTATAAGGACCCTTATAATGCCGGCCTCGGCTCTCTGACGGGCATCGGCAATATTCTCTGCATTATGCTTATTTTTAGCACTTTTGCTTTTATTTAGCCAGCTTTTTTGCCCTTTTTCTAAAAAACGGTCCAGTTCGCTCCGCACCACATCCCAATTCAAACCCGTCAACTGGGCGGCCGTTCTGATTCCCTCTTCGCGTTCCACGGTTGTAGGCAGGAGACCGATGTTAGGAAGCATCTCCTTGAGCACCGCCATTTTCGCCGCGGCGGTATTCAAACCCTTGCCCGCCAGGTGCATTCCTTTGAAATCAATAAGGGGCATCGCCTGCCCTACGGCATTCTCCCACGCGTCACGGCCACCCGCTCGCAGGAAGTCATCCGGGTCCTTACCCTGGGGGATGATCACCACCCGTACCCGGAACCCGCTTTCCTGGAGGATATCAAGCCCCCGGAGCGTTGCCGCGGTACCCGCCGCATCATTATCATACGCAATTACCACCGATCCCGTATACCGCAGCAGAAGACGCGCCTGTTCCCGCGTAAGACTGGTTCCCAGGCTGGCCACCACGTTGCAGAACCCAAACTGGTGCGCGGTGATGGCGTCAAGGTAGCCCTCAACGATTACCGCGGAACCGGACTGGCGGATGGCGTCCCGCGCCTGATAAAGCGCGTAAAGCAATTCCCTTTTGTTAAAAAAAGGCGTTTCCGCGGAGTTGAGGTATTTCGGCAAGACCGCATCTTCAAGAACCCTCCCGCCGAAACCGACCACCCTGCCACGGCCGTCGCTGATCGGGAAGATAAGCCGCCCCCGGAACCGGTCAAGAAGCTCCCCGGTTCTGTGCCGCAGCGCCAACCCGTAACGCAGGGCTTCTTCCCCGCTCACCTTCCGGTCACGCAGGTAACGCAACAGCGCGTCATGTGAAGAAGGAGCGTACCCCAGACCGAACTTCGCCGCTACCTCTTTTGTAATTCCTCGTTTTTCAAGGTACCGTCTCGCCTGTTCACCGGTCTTTTCTACAAGCTGCTGCTCATAATACCCGGCCGCAAGCTTGTTGACCCGCCATGCCTCTTCCCTTTCCCGCTGCCGCCGTTCGGCTGCCGGGTCCAGGCCGGTTTCCGGAAGCTTAATCCCCGCCCTCTCGGCCAGCCTTTCCAATGCCTCCGGAAAGGTGAGGTTCTCCCGCATCATAAGAAACTTCAGGGCGTCTCCGCCGGCGCCGCAGCCAAAACAGTAAAAAAACTGTTTCTCCGGCGATACTGTGAACGAAGGAGTCCGCTCCTGATGAAAAGGACAAAGACCGGTGTAACGCTGGCCTTTCCTTGTAAGACGGACGTGATCGCCGATCAGGTTCACGATGTCCGTTTGATTTAAAACCGCCTCAATGAATTCCCCGGGAATATGGCCGCCCAAATCTACCACCTTCGAGGGCCCTGCACTCAGTACTCGTAGCGGCATACCCTGTCTTACTTATTTCGCCATTCGGTCGAATTTTCCTCCCCAATGGTTATAATTTTTAATATACGGGAAAACCCCGAGGAATAAACAGCCGCTCAAACTGGGCGACGGCATAACGGTCGGTCATTCCGGCGATGTAATCGCAGGCCACTCTCTCGGGGCCGAAGTCAACCACCCTGGACCGGTATTCCGAAGGAAGAGCCTCCGGCTGATCAGTAAAATATTTAAAAAGATACTGGACCACATGTCTGGCCTTGGCCTCCTCACGCTTGGCCGCCGACCCCAGATAAACCTTTTCAAAAAGAAACGACCGCAGCTTCTCCATGGCGCTGCTGATCTCCGGCGCCATGTTTATTTCGGGCCTGTTCCAGCTTGTTTCGATCATGTCCGTCACCATGGTGTTTATCCGCTGGCTGTGGCGCCGCCCAAGGACATCCATGCAGTCCTCAGGAAGACCCTCCTGGGTTAGTATGCCGCTCCGGATGGCGTCATCAATATCGTGATTGATATAAGCGATACGGTCGGCGGTCCTCACCACCTGACCCTCTAATGTCGCGGGTTTCGCAGAACCGGTATGCGTTGCGATACCATCCCGCACTTCGAAGGTAAGGTTTAACCCCCTGCCGTCGTTTTCCAGGCATTCAACCACCCTGAGGCTCTGCTCATTATGCTTGAAACCCGGGTAGACCGCCGCCAGCGCTTCCTCCCCGGTATGCCCGAACGGGGTGTGCCCCAGATCATGCCCCAAAGCGATCGCCTCGGCCAGATCCTCATTGAGCCTCAGCGCCCTGGCGATCGTCCTCGCAATCTGGGCGACCTCAAGTGTGTGTGTCAGACGCGTACGGTAGTGGTCACCCTCCGGGATAATAAAAACCTGCGTTTTATGTTTTAACCTTCTAAAGCTTTTGGCATGAATGATACGGTCCCGGTCACGCTGGAAAGCCGTGCGGATACTGCATTCGTCTTCAGCGACACCGCGCCCCCTGGTGTTCCGGCTGCGGCAGGCATAAGGCGACAGCAATTTATCTTCCAGCTCTTCCGTAAACTCGCGCAACCTTAAAACCATTGGCTTACCCTCATCTTTTTATCCACGAGCCGGATCAACAACCGGCACCGTCGGATTGTTCCCGCCAAAATAAAGATACAGCAAGCCCTCCCGTTTTCCGACTATAAGACTAAATTCTACATTCCAGAAAGACTCAACCGCGCAACGCAGTCTCTTTCAACGCACCCTGAGTACCTGCGTGGCGCGGGAAACATCCACCACCCTCCGGCCCAGGACCCTCGCCCGCGCCGGCCCGTCACCGTAAGCATCGACCCCGTACTGCATACAAGCCCCGAGATGCCCGGGATCTTCCCCCTGATGACCGTCGCCGATCACCGTCATCCCCTGACAAAGCATCATCGCCGTAAGCGCCTGAAGCGTGGCCTCCTGCCCTCCGAAACGCGAAGCGCCGCAAACCACTCCTCCGCCGACAACGTTTACGAGGCTTTTCTCTTTACGTAATTTGCGGGTTTTATCCCAAAAGGCTTTCATCGGCGCCGCCACCGTGCCGAAATAAACCGGACTGCCGATAATCAATCCGTCGGCGCGGCTCATTACCGCATACATTTCATCCAGTCTGGTACCTCGGTAACAAATACCCTCGCAAGGGTTTGAACAGTGGATGCAATAAGGAACCTTCGCGCTCCGCAGTCCCTCGATGGCATGAAAAAATACCGTCTGCGCACCGGCGATCGCGGCTTCCTCGAGCGCGTATCCCAACAACTGCGCTGTGCCGCCGTTTGGCCTTGGACTACCGTTTATCCCGATTATCAACATCTTACATCACCCCCGAATCTTCCTCTGTAATTATACGCGTCACTCCGGCCCAATTAACCGGAATCGCTTCCGAGGGTGTCTACAAACCCTATAATCAGATAAAAGTTATAATAAAACTTCCTTCCGGGTCAAAATTAGAATGCTTTGACATTAAAAATCCGGCAATAAGTGCATCGGCCTTAGAAAGAGACGCGTCGCACAGTGGTATAAACCGCCCCCGATGGACGCAACCGGCTGGACATGAGATCAATCCCGTCCACCTTTATCTCGCCGAGTTTTTGTTGACCGGCTTCTTCTATCTTCGGTCCCAGGGCGGTTGTGTTGTTCGTGGAACGGAAACGCCCGATGGTCACGTGGGGCGAAAACGGTTTATCGTCGGGAGAAAACCCCAAAGGCACCACCGTTTCCTCCACCAACCGGTGCAGCTCAACCAGCGGGCCGAAGCTTTGGAGACCGACCCAGAGAACCCGCGGCTTCCTGATGGACGGGAAAACGCCGGCGCCGCCCAGTGAAAGAGCAAAGCCCCGGAATCCCGTTATCTTTCGGGCTACATCATCAACCAACGTTGCGACAAGGTTCCGGTCGGTATCCCCCAGGAAGCGGACCGTAATGTGCAGATTCCCCGTCTCCACCCATTTCACATCAAGGGTCAACTTCCGGAAAGACGTCTGAACCGCGGCAACGGCTTCTTTTACGGACGCTGGAAGGGTAACCGCCCAGAACAGCCGTAACTTGTCCATGAAAAGTCCTCAGTCCCCAGTTTTCAGTGCTAAGTCTCAGTTTTGCTCAATCCCCGGTCTCTTTCCATCATTCCGCATTCGGCATTCATTATTGCACCGCGTCATTTTAAAACAAGAACCGAAAGGATGTCTTTGACAACCTTTCGGCTCATTGAGGCCATTCTCCTGCTCCGATTTTTAGCTAAAAAGCGATAAACGTTCCGCCGGATTATTTGCGCTGTCGCAGCAATTCCAGGATGACCTTCTGTTCGACACTGGCCACAAGGCGGCGTGTATTGGAAACGGTGTCCGGGTTCACGCTGATGCTGTCAATCCCGGCGCGGACAAGCAACTCGGTAAACTCGGGGTAAACCGAAGGACCCTGCCCGCAGATGGAAACGGTTTTTCCGAACCGGTGGGCCACTTCGATCAACTGGGTGATAGCCCTGGTGACCGCGGGGTTGCGCTCGTCGAAATAACCCATGCTGTCCAGCACACCGGAATCCCGGTCGGCACCCAGGATAAGCTGCGTCAGGTCGTTTGAACCGATGCTGAAGCCGTCGATAATCGGGCTGAATTGGTCCGCCATGAAAATCACCGACGGGACCTCCGCCATTATCCATACCTTAAAGTTCAGGTTGGAGGAAAGACCTTCTTCGGCCATGATACCAAGCGCCTTGTGAACCTCCCAGGTGGTGCGCACGAAGGGAAGCATGGCATAAACGTTCGTTAACTGGTATTCTTCACGCACCTTCCGCATCGCCTGACACTCGAGACGGAAACCCGCCTCGTATTCGGGCGATATATACCGGGAAACACCGCGCCAGCCGATCATGGGGTTATTCTCTACCGGCTCCACCTCTTCGCCGCCCTTCAGTCCCCGGAACTCGTTCGTCCGGAAGTCGCTGAAACGCACCACCACCGGACGGGGGAAGATGGCCTGGGCAACCGCCGCAATGCCTTCCGAAAGGCGCTCCACGAACATCGCCTGCTGGCCGGTACGTACAAGGTACATGGGGTGAGCGCCAACATGGTCGGTAAAAATGAACTCGGTGCGCATTAGCCCGATACCGTCGAAAGGCAGGTCTTTATAACGGGTTATGGCCTCGGGTTCACCAAGGTTCATGTAGATCTTGGTGGCGGTTATGGGTGCGACCTCCCGCCAGAGCGCCCCCTGCAGCACCGGCCCGGCGGCGCCGCCGGAAGCCTGCTGCGGGGTATCGCCCAGTGTGATCCGGCCGTTATAGACGACGCCTCTTGATGCGTCGACCGTGACCTCCATATCCTCCGCCAGGACCGCGGTTGCGTTTTTAGCGCCCACGATGCAGGGGACACCGAGTTCCCGTGACACGATCGCCGCGTGGCAGGTGCGGCCTCCTTCGTCGGTGACTATCGCCGCCGCTCTCTTCATCGCAGGTACCATGTCCGGGTTTGTCATTACCGTAACCAGGACCGTTCCTTCTTTAACCCGGGTGATATCGTCGAACTTCTTTACCAGAACGACCTTCCCGGTGGCCGTGCCCGGCGCCGCGCTCATGCCCCGGATAAGCACCTCGGCGCCGGTTGTCCTGGCCTTGGCCTCCGGCGCTGCTTCCTTGCCCAGGGTTGTGATCGGCCGCGACTGAAGTATGTAAAAGGTACCGTTTTCGTAGCCCCATTCTATATCCTGCGGGAAACTGTAGTGGCTTTCCACCCTTATCAACTGTTCCGTCAGGGTTAAGACCTCGTCGTCCGTCAGACATTGACGGTCGACGTACTCCGGTCCCAAAAAGCGCGCCACATCCGTCTCTATGGTCCCGCTCGTGGAATTCGGGTCCGCTACAATCAACATGTTCTTCGAAGTTAGGATTTTATTGACGATGCTTCGGGAACCCTTGTCCACGACGTATTCGTCGGGCGTGACCTTCCCCGACACAATCGCCTCGCCCAACCCCCAGCTCGCGTTGATCAGAATCTCCTGTTTGCTGCCCGAAATCGGGTTCGCCGTAAAAGCCACACCGGAGCGTTCAGACTGAATCATCTTTTGCACTACCGCACTGAGGTAAACCGTATCGTGGTCGAATCCTTGGGCCTGCCGGTAAGCCGTCGCGCGCGCCGTCCATAGGGAGGCCCAGCACCTGCGTACGTGTTTGAGCACGTCTTCTTCGCCCAGGACGTTAAGATAGGTGTCCTGTTGTCCGGCAAAGGACGCTTCCGGAAGGTCCTCGGCCGTCGCCGAACTGCGCACCGCCACCCGGGTCGGCGCGCCGCCTTCGCAAAGCTTTCGGTATGCCTCGACTATCTCACCCGCTATTTCCGGCGGTACGGGTATGTTATGAATAAGTTCGCGTACGCTGCTGGTGTTGGCGATCAGTTGCTCCAGGTTTTCGACGTCGGTGCCGTCGATAATCGCCTTAATCTTACCCGCCAGACCGGTTGTCTCCACAAAATGCTTGTAGGCCAGAGCGGACACACAGAATCCGGGCGGCACCAGGATACCGGCGCCGGTCATTTCTCCAAGGTTTGCGCCTTTGCCGCCCACCAGCGCCACATCTCCCTTGGTCAGCTCACTGAACCATTTAATATACTTCGCCATTTTTCACTCCCCCAATTTTTTTTTTAGCGGTGGCGAATACCTTTGTAGTAAATCTCAAGCACCCGGCTCGCCGTTTCTTCTACCGCCTTGCTGGTGACGTCGATAACCGTGCAACCGGCTCGACGCATCACCTCCTCGGCGTAAGCCAGTTCTCTTTTCACCCGTTCCGCACTCGCATAATCCGCATCATAAGGCAAACCGAGGCTTTTCAGCCTTTCCTGCCGGATCCAACCCAGATACTCCGGTTGGATGGTCAGCCCGACGACGCGGTGGGGTGAAAGGGAAAAGACTTCTGGCGGCAGCGGTACCTCCGGCACAAGAGGGATGTTCGCCACCTTGATCCTCCTGTGCGCGAGGTACATGCAGAGCGGCGTTTTACCGGTGCGCGAAACACCGAGAACCACTATATCCGCTTCCGTAATCCCCCGGAGGTCCTTGCCGTCATCGTACTTTACCGCGAACTCGATCGCCTCCACGCGCCGGAAGTATTCTTCATCGACCTTGCGCATGAGGCCGGGTTCGTAACGCGGGTTCTCGCCGGTGGCCTGCCGCAACGCTGAAAGCACCGGGCCGAGGATGTCCACGGCGGGCAATCCGTGACGCCGGGCCTCCGACAGAAGCATCTCCCTCAATTGCGGCATGACCAGAGTAAAAATAATGATTCCGGATTCTTCCGCAGCCTGCGCCACGATGTCCGGAATCTCTTCCGGATGGCTTAGATAGGGAATCCTGCGTATTTCGACCTTGCCTGAATCGAACTGGCTGGCTGCTGCGCGACCGACAAGTTCCGCCGTTTCCCCGATCGAATCCGAAATAATAAAAATCACCGGGCGCTGCGTTTCCGAATCCGCCAAAACTCTCTACCGCCTTTCGCCAATCTCAACAAAAAGCCCAGTAACGTTTGTTTTGCTGAACCTTCCTGTGACAATAACCTCGCCTTTCGTCCCGCCCTCTGCAGGTTCAACCACCGGTAAAGCGTCCACCTCGTGCTCCACGATCTTGCGGGCCGCTTCCCATGCCGACTCCTCCGGCGAGGTTGTTACGACATTGGGCATGCGTGTCATAGCAACATGCACGGGCAGTTCACGCACATCCTGACCGCCGAAGGCCATTTTCAAGAGGTCCTTGCGCGAAACCACGCCCTCAAGAAATCCGCCCTCACGAACCACGAAGAGCGTGCCGACGTCTTCCAAAAACATCGTTATTATTGCGTCGTGCACGGAGGCATGCTCGGCGATCACTACCGGTCTGGACTGGAATTCTCCCACCTTGATCCGCTGTATCTTCGCGGCGATTACGTCGTTCGGTGACTTTCCGCTGAAATAGTACCCCACACGCGGCCGCGCTTCAAGAAGTCCGGCCATTATAAGAATGGCTAGGTCGGGGCGGAGGGTGGCCCGCGTCAGTTTCAGGCGCTCCGCGATCTGTTCACTTGTTATCGGCCCTTCGGCTTTTACTATTCCTAAGATTGCTTCCTGTCTGCGGGTAATTTCCAAATACTCACCCCCTGGAAACCGCCTCCCGATCAGATTTTCACCCGTCGAAAGCCGAAAGCCGGGCATTTTAAAACCGTTCCCATAACCGTTTCACCGGCCCTTGACTCAGTATCGGCTTGCGCGACACACCGAAAGTAATAAGACTCATCGAGGCATAACCCCGCCCGCCTTTTTTCGCCCCGGATTTCAGACGCACGCCATAAGAGTTGTTAGTTTTTGTAGCATCCTCGGGGTCTGGCAGTTTTAATAATACGCTATTTGGCCCGAACTATGCCATACTATTTAATCCTTTAGCCGTAAAAAGGTGCTAAATTGTTCATACTATGTTACACGGATTTTTCCTGCTTCGGAATAAAAAGTTTTTCTAAAAGTCTATCGTGAAGAAAAACAAGAATCTTAAGCAGTGCGCGCAAAACCTATACCGGAGATGGGGAAGAGGAATATGGGAGGTGAGAAGCGGGAAGTGAGAGGTGAGAGGTAGGAAGTGAAAAAAGCGCCGGTGTTTTCAAGGCGCTTTACCAATTCCCATGATTGGTTCTACCCCGGACAAGCCGGAATCCCCAGCACTCAACAGTACGTTAAAACTAATTTGCATCTTATTCACAATGCGGCTTCGAACGCCGCGTTTTTAAAACCAGCAAGTTGAGTGCCGGGCTACCACAGAGACAGATCATCAAGTCCGAACTCCTATGTCCTGCGTCCTAAGTCCGGAAACAGGGACTGCTGACTTTCGCTTCGTTTCCTCCCGTTCCCGACCTGAGAACTGGGGACTTTCAACTGAGGACTTAGCTTTGTATCTCTGTGGTTAATCAGCCTTAAATTCCTGATCGGCGCTTATCGACGTCGGCGGTATCGGCGGTCCCGCCTTCGTCCTTAACACACATGGCCAACGGTATCTTCGAGAGGTCGGCCACCCGGCGCACCAAGCCGCAGACCGCCCGCAGAAGAGCAAGTCTGTTTTCACGCAGCCCGGGGTCCTCATCCATTACCAGCACCGCGTCGAAAAAGACGTCCACGGGTTCCCGCAGCGCGCTGAGCTTCTCCAGAACGCGACCATAAGAATGGTCCTTCATATCGGCCGCAGTCTCTTCCCGCAACCTGAGCACCGCCTGGTAAAGCCGCCCCTCCGCAGGATCGGTAAAAAGAGCGGTGTCGGGCTCCCTTTCCGGCGCCGTGCGTGCAAGATTTGCCGCGCGTGTATAGGCCGTGTGGAGATCGCCGAACAGCGGCCCGCTCCGGAAATCCGTCACGGCCTTCGCGCGCCGCCAAGCGGTTTCCACGTCGTCAAATCCGGCGGCCAGGACCGCCTCGGTAACCTCGGGAACAATGTCCTGTTCGCTGAAGAGGCCGCGAAGACGCTGCCTGAAAAACTCCATAAGCTCGTCCAGTATCTCCCCCGTATCCCGCTTGAGCCTGTGGCCGCCGTATTCGCGGCAAGCCTGCAGAATCAAGTCGCTCAAGGAGACGTGCAGCGCGCCGTCCAAAACGATATGGCAGAGCCCGAGCGCTTGGCGCCGTAAGGCGTAGGGGTCCTGGGAACCGGTCGGGATCAGCCCCAGACCGAAGCACCCTACAAGGTTGTCAACCTTATCCGCGATGCTTAATACGCGTCCGGGAACCGTCCGCGGCAACAGGTCACCGGCAAACCGCGGGAGGTACTGCTCGTACAACGCCGTCGCCACAGTCTCCGACTCCCCGTCCCGCAGGGCATATTCTTTTCCCATGGTCCCTTGCAGCTCGGGAAACTCGTACACCATGTTCGTAAGAAGGTCGCCCTTGGAAAGGTGTGCCGCCCGTGCCGCCGCGATCATATCCTCCGGCCCGGTTTCGAGGGCCGTACCGAGATACTTGACAAGCATTCCAAGCCGCAGTGTCTTGTCGTAAAGCGTTCCGAGCTCTTCACGGTAGACCACCTTTT
This sequence comes from Bacillota bacterium, assembly GCA_040755295.1. NCBI lineage: Bacteria > Bacillati > Bacillota > Bacillota bacterium. The sequence continues at coordinate 95,339 of JBFMBK010000008.1, forward strand.
TCAGTCCCTGGATCCGTTTGGCCAGAGGTGTGGCGAGGTCTTCACGGTAAAAGAAAGCCGCATCCGCGAGCCGGGCCCGGAGCACGGCCTCGTTCCCGGCACATATTGCAGCGGTATGCCCGGGCGAGCTATTGTGCACCGCGATGAACCGCGGCAGCAGGCGCCCGTCTGTCCCGTGTACCGGAAAATACCGCTGGTGCTCCCGCATCGCGGTAACAAGAACGGCTTCCGGAATTTCAAGGTACTCTTCGGGAAAACCCCCGCAAAAGGCCGTGGGGAATTCCACCAGGTTGACCACTTCGTCCAGCAGTTCGTCATCGGACGGCATCAGACATTTCTCCTGAGCGGCCAGCGCCGTTATTTGCTCCCGGACGATACGCCGCCGCTCGGCGGGGTCGACCAGGACGTAACTTTCCGCCATCCGGGAAACGTATTCTCCGGTTTTTTCGATTGTGACCGTTCCCGCCGCGAGGAAGCGGTGCCCGCGTGATTCCCGGCCGGAGACCAGTTCGTCGATGGAAAATATCACCGGCTCATCGCCGTACAGGGACGTCAACCAGCGGATGGGCCGGATAAACCGCATTTCCGTGTCGCCCCAGCGCATCGGTTTCGGAAAACCCAGACTGGTGATCAGGCGGGGACAGAGCTCCGCCAGCACCTCTTTCGCCGGTTTTCCCGGTTCTTGCTTGACCGCAAAGACGTATTCCGTTTTGCCCGCTTTCCGGACCACCAGTTCCGTGACGTCAACCCCCCTGCTCCGGGCAAAACCGGCAGCGGCCTTGGTCGGCTTCCCGAAAGCGTCATAAGCAGCCTGGCGCGCGGGGCCCTTAACCTCCTGCAACAGGGGCTCTTGCCTTTCGGGAACCCTCCTTACGAAAAGCACCAGGCGCCGCGGGGTGCCGTATGTCTCAACCGCACCGAAACCCAGCCGTGCTTCTGAAAGTAAAGACGCCGCCTTTTTGCTTAACTCCTCCAGCGCGCCGGGCAAAAAACGCGCCGGGATTTCTTCCGTCCCTATCTCCAGTAAAAAATCTCTCATGGTTCACTACCCCTTCTTCAATAACGGGTAACCCAGGGCTTCCCGCTGCGCTACATAGGCCCGCGCACAGGAACGGGCAAGCGCCCTGATCCGGGTGATAAAACCGGTCCTTTCAGTGACGCTTATGGCGCCGCGCGCGTCCAGCAGGTTGAAGGTGTGTGAGCACTTGAGCACGTAATCGTACGCGGGCAGGACCAATCCCTCCTTCAACGCCTGCGACGCTTCTGTTTCAAACGCGTCAAACACATTAAACAGGAAAGAGGTGTCCGCCACCTCAAAGTTATAACGCGAGTGTTCCACCTCGCCCTGGTGGTGCACGTCTCCGTAAGTAACATCGTTCACCCAACTAATATCGAATACGCTCCTTGCGCCCTGAAGGGCCATTGCGATCCTTTCCAGCCCGTAGGTTATTTCGGCTGAAACCGGCCGTAGGTCATAGCCGCCACACTGCTGGAAATAAGTAAACTGGGTTATTTCCATTCCGTCCAGCCAGATCTCCCAGCCCAATCCCCATGCACCCAAAGTAGGGGATTCCCAGTTGTCTTCGACCAGACGGATATCGTGAGTAAGCGGATCAATGGATAAAGCACGCAGACTGTCAAGATAAACCTCGATCACGTCATCGGGTGAAGGTTTCAGGATTACCTGGAACTGGTAGTAATGCTGGAGGCGGTTCGGGTTTTCCCCGTACCGGCCGTCGGTCGGCCGCCGCGAGGGCTCGACGTAAGCGACTTTCCAGGGCTCCGGTCCCAGCACCCGGAAGAAGGTGGCCGGGTTCATTGTTCCCGCCCCCTTCTCGGTGTCGTATGGCTGTTGTATTACACAGCCCTTATCCGCCCAGAAGCGGTTGAGTGTGAGTATCAATTCCTGGAAGTTCAAGCCCTATCCCCTTTCCGCTCCTAAGAAAATAGTTCTTCTTTCGGAGGGCACAACGATAAGCAACGCATTGCTGCGTCAGCCCGGTGAGCCGAATCCTCACGTACGCACCCAGTACGTTCCGGTTCGCCTCCCCGGTCTTCCCTGCATTACTTCTTGTTGCGCTCCGTGTAAGTTACAATACTGCTTCTAAGTTCCAAGCTTACGGGTCTTCCCGTTTTCATTCTTTTGTTGGAGCGACCCCTGACCGCATGGCGAACTTCATCTATAAATCGTCAAGGAATCCCAACGACCGGGGCCGGTACCCAAAATGATAAGCTATGGTTGCCGGCAAGATCCGTTTTAGTTCCGTTCGAACAGCAGGATCCGGTTTTAACGTAAAAACGCGTCCCAGGGTGTCCTCGGGCAGCCGTCGTAATGTCCTGAGGGTCCCGGGCAGCATACTCATAGCCGTAAACCCCTTCCGGCAGACCGGGCACAGAACCCCACCGGCTTCAGGGCTGAAGGCAAGTGATCTGACATGATCAAGGGGTTTGCGGCAGGAAACACAGCAGTCCAGTTCCGGACCGAAACCCGTCAGCGCCAACACGCGGATCTCAAAGGCACGGGTAAGCAGTTCGGAATCCCCGTTCAACTTCCGGAGCGATTCAACAAGAAGGAGGTAGAGCGGGCGGTTGGGAACCTCATCAACGGTAAAGCCGTCCACCAACTCCGCATAGTAGTGGGCAAGGCCGAACCAACGCACGTCTTTCTCTATATGCTGAAAGTGCTCCAGCTCCTCCGCTTGATCGACACGGCTTAATTCTTTCTCACGCGTCAGAAAAAAACGCGAGCGAGAGAACGGCTGGACCGCCCCGCGCTTTCTACTTGTAGGCCGCGCACTCCCGTAGCTGATAGCGCGGATCTTCCCGTACTCGAGGGAGTACAGGGTTAAAATGCGGTCCGCCTCTTTGTACTCGTTTGCTTTGAGTACCACCGCCTCGGCTCTTAAAAATTTCATTATTACACCTGATGAGTTTACGGGTCAGTATTTAGTATTTAGTAGTCAGTAGTCAGTAGTCAGTAGTAGAAATCCGGAACTCAGGAGCCATAAGGGCGAAACCTGGAACCCGTAAATAGTGTTACTCCCCGCCATCTTCGGACTGAGGACGCTTTCTAAAGTCCGAACCTGTATCCTAAGTCTGGAAAAAGGGACTGGGGACTTTCGACTTCGCTTTCCTCCCGTTCCCGGACTGAGGACTTTCGACTGAGGACTTAATTTATGACTCGTAACCCGCGACTCGTGACTCGTAAAAAAAATTTCAAATCTCGTAATTCTGTATCCTCTCGATACCTAAGGCCTTGCCCGTGGCGGGATCGACAGTAACCACGCAGGCGTTGAACTGGTAAGGCCCGCCGGCGACCTCAAACCTTTTTGGAAGCTGCGTCAGGAACCGGTCAATGATAATGTCGGTTTTCACACCGATCACCGAATCACGCGGCCCGGTCATGCCGACGTCGGTTATATATGCCGTACCTTCCGGCAGAATACGTTCGTCAGCGGTCTGGACGTGGGTATGCGTGCCTAAGACGGCGGTTACCCTGCCGTCCATAAACCACCCGAACGCTACTTTTTCCGATGTGGTCTCAGCGTGAAAGTCCACAATAATCACGTCCGTCCGGGGCGATAGTTCGGCCAGTATCTCCTCCGCTTTGCGGAATGGACAGTCTACCGGCGGCATAAATACCCTTCCGGACAGATTCACTATACCCACATTGTAGCCTTCACAGGGGAAAACCCCGTAACCAATGCCGGGCACATCCGGAGGATAATTGGCCGGGCGAATCAGCCGGGGTTCTTCAGCAATAAACCGGTAACTGTCCTTTTTGTCCCATATGTGGTTTCCGCCTGTAAGAACATCGATCCCGTAGCCGAAAAGCTCTTCGGCAGTTTCGCGGGTGATACCGACACCCCCGGCGGCATTTTCGCCGTTGGCCACCACAAGGCTCGCCGGAAACGACCTTCTAAGGTCCGGCAGGTTTTCTTTTACCGCCCGTCGGCCACACCGCCCGACGATGTCGCCTACCATCAGGATACGCATCGCTCAGCCCCGCTACTTGGCGTATTCCACCGCTCTGGTCTCGCGGATTATAATGACCTTTACCTGACCGGGATACTCCAGTTCGTTCTCTATCTTACCGGCGACGTCACGGGCCAGACGAACCACCGTCAGGTCGTCAACCCGTTCGGGTTTTACCATTACCCTTATCTCACGTCCGGCCTGAACGGCAAAAGCTTTGTCCACTCCCTGGAACGAGTTGGCTATCTCCTCGAGCTTCGTAAGCCGTTTTAGGTAAGCCTCCAGTGTTTCCCTGCGAGCACCCGGGCGCGCGGCGGAAATGGCGTCCGCCGCCTGCACCAGTACCGCTTCAACCGTCTGTGGCTCTTCCTCGCCGTGGTGCGCGGCGATGGCGTGCAGGACCTCCGGGTCTTCGCCGTACTTACGGGCCAGTTCCACACCTATGGCAACGTGCGGGCCCTCCATTTCCCTGTCCACCGCTTTGCCGATATCGTGCAGGAGACCGGAACGCCTGGCCAGGGCGACGTTGGCCTTAAGCTCCGCAGCCATATAGCCCGCAAGGTACATCACTTCCAGCGAGTGCTTCAAAACGTTTTGACCGTAACTTGTCCGGAATTTCAACCTGCCGAGCAGCCTGATAAGTTCCTCATGCAGACCGGGTACTCCGGCCTCAAATGCGGCCTGTTCACCGGTTTCCCAGATATGGCGGTCAACATCTTTCTGAGCCTTTTCAACCATCTCTTCGATCCGCGCCGGATGAATGCGGCCGTCGGATACCAACCGCTCCAGCGCCAAGCGGGCGATCTCCCTTCGGACGGGATCAAAGCCCGACAGTATTACGGCTTCCGGGGTATCGTCAATGATAAGGTCCACCCCCGTAAGGTTCTCAAAAGCCCTGATGTTACGGCCCTCCCGGCCGATAATCCGGCCCTTCATTTCATCGTTGGGTAAAGGAATAACAGACACCGTGGTTTCGCTTACCTGGTCGACAGCGCAACGCTGGATGCCCAGCGCGACAATCTCTTTCGCGCGGCGTTCCCCTTCCTCTTTGGCCTTGGCTTCAATCTCTCTTATAATCATCGCCGCCTCTTGCTGCATGTCTTTTTCCACTTCCGTCAGCAAGATCTGGCGCGCCTCTTCGGCGGAAAGTCCTGAAACACGCTGCAGCTCAGTCAAACGCGCAGCATGTACCTTTTCCAGTTCGGCTTTTATATTGCTGATCTCCGACTCTTTCTTACCGAGTCCCTCTTCCCGTTTTTGGAACGCTTCAAGTTTCGACTCTATCGCTTCAGCCCTCTGGCTTAAACGTTTTTCAATCCGTTGAAGTTCCTGGCGCCGTTCCCGGTTGTCGCGTTCGGCCTCGTTTTTCAGCTTCAGTATCTCTTCTTTCGCCTCTAAAAGCGCTTCCCGCTTGGCGCCCTCGGCGTCCTTAACGGCCTTGTCCAAAATCTGACGGGACCGCTCCTCAGCCGATAAGATCTTAGATTCGGCCATGAACCGCCGGGCGAAATAACCGACCACTAAAGCCACGACGCCTACGGCCGCGTAATAAAACCAAACCCCGTCGGTCAAAAACCTCCACCCCCATTTCTGAATTAATTTTTTGTTTTAAAAAATAAAAAACCGAGACAAACTCGGCAGAAAAAGAAAGTGGAACACCACTGTCACATTTAATTGTCTAAGAAGCGGCTGTCGATTTTCCTAACGTACTCAAGCTACGCCTACACTTCTTTATAAAAAACGCCTGGTGGCGGTACACATTCTATTTTCTCCCAAGTTGATTGTATTGTATAGTTTTAAGCCGGGTAGTGTCAAGCAGGTAACCCCTGGGTTATTCTTACAATAAAAAAGGTGGATAAAATCCACCCTGCAAACCAACCGCCAAGACGCCAAAATAGTTCACCACAGAGACATACTATCAAGTCCGAAGTCCTATGTCCTGCGTCCTGAGTCCGGGAAAAGGGGCTGGGGACTTTCGCCTTCATTTTCTTCCCGTTCCTGGACTGAGAACCGGGGACTTTCGACTGAGGACCTTAAATTGCTACCCGCCCCGGTGATAATCTTCGTTTACGCCGTGCGGCAGGCCTTCACCCGCGCCCGGCTGCCAGAACTGCCATGCTTCCGGCGGTTCCCACCGGTCAAGGTCCACATTCCTTAAAACCTGGGTCACCCAGTCCGACCTGTTTAGCGTATACAGGTGCACCCCGTCCACGCCGTTTTCCACAAGGTCCTGCACCTGGGCGGTGGCATACTCGATGCCGGCCTTTTCCAAACCCTCCGGATCGCTCTCATACCTTTCAAGCATCGCCAAAACCTCGGCGGGGATGGAAGCCCCGCACAAACTGATCATACGCTCCAGGGCACCGGCGTTCAGGACCGGAAGAATGCCGGCGGAAATGGGACAGGTGACGCCGATCTTGCGAACGCTTTCAAGAAAATGATAGAAAACGCGGTTGTCAAAGAACAACTGCGTGATCAGCAGTTCGGCGCCGGCATCGGTCTTCTCCTTAAGATATGCCCAATCCGTACTGATGCGCGGCGACGCGATGTGTCCCTCGGGATAGGCCGCGGCGCCGATGCCGAATATCCCTTTCTTTCGGATGTGTCTTATCAGGTCTGCCGCGAATCGAAAATCATCCTTGGTATGGTCGTAATTCTGAACCCCTTTGGGCGGATCACCGCGCAGGGCAAGGATATTTCCGACCCCGCCGGCGTTGAGCCGGGACAGGATATCGTCGATCTCGCCGGTGGTGTGTCCGACACAGGTTAAATGCGCCATTACCTCAAAACCAAGTCTGCTTACGAGGGACGCGATTTCTATGGTCGTTTCCCTGGTGGTGCCGCCGGCCCCGTAGGTGACGCTGATAAAGGCCGGGGACAGTTCCTTAAACTTTGAAACCAGTCGGGAGATTATTTCCGTTCTGTCCTCGGTCTTGGGAGGAAAGACTTCTAGAGAAACAACCGGTTTTTTATTTTTGTAAAAATCCCTTATATGCACGGCTTCCCCTCCTGCATAAACTCAGAATCCAGAATAGAGAATATGACTTCAAGTTCCGTAATTTGCAAATCGCAACTCCGTAAACCCGCGATGTTACTGTCTCCGGACTTAGGACCACCGACCGGTTAACGACACCGACTACCGGCTACTGACTATTATTTTGCCCTCTAGAGGAAGAACATACCCGTAAACCGTTTAAACCTTAATAAGGTACTTACAACCTTTTTACTATTCCACTCGCCCAAATTCTATTGATAATTAGGCACAATTATTGATAAATTATCCTCAAAATGCAACAGCAGTTAATAGAGTTTTTGGCCTTCCAATTTGCTTGAGAGTGTTAATCGATTTCTTGATAGATTCAAACCTGGATGCCGAAAAACAACAGCCTCTATCCTTCAATTCCTTTCTAAAACGGAGTCGCTCATGCCGCGTTGCGGCATAACGAAGGATGAAAATATAAACCCTTAAGCGTGTTGCTTAGCTGTAGAAGTGTAGAAAAACGAAACGCCGTGAGAAGCGAGCAGGGCAAGGAAGATTGGCAAGGACGAGCCGGAGCGTACTGATTCAGATGTTGGAAGCCTGTTTTCAAGGGGAAATTGGTCCGGTAATCCTAAGGGTTAATTCATTTTAAGAAAAAAGGAGATTAGTAGTTTTGCAATCTTTAACTATTAGTCTTAACGGACGGGAAGTAACCGGGGAATCAGGAATGACCATTCTGGAGCTGGCGCGTCGGGAAGGCGTGCACATTCCCACGATCTGTTATGAGCCGCACCTGGCTCCCATAGGTGGTTGTCCTTCGATCAGCAGTTGCCGTGTCTGCATCGTGGAAGACGAGCGCACCGGCGCTTTGGTGACGTCCTGCGGCACCTTTATCGTCCCCGGCATGATCATCAACACCGCTTCACCGCGCGTGCTTAAACGTCGTAAAATTATCGTTGAATTGATGCTGGCCAGCCACCCGGATTCATGCCTGGTATGCCCTAAAGGAAACCGGTGCCAGCTGCGTCAGGTGGCCGCCGAACTCGGCATTGGGCTGCCGAGGTTCCAGAGGATACCGCTTGCGGCTACGATAAACGACGCCAACCCGTTCATTAAAAGGGATCTGAGCAAGTGCATACTGTGCGCCAAGTGCATCCGCGCCTGCCAGGAACTGGTCGTGGAAGGGGCGGTTGATTATTTCCGACGCGGTTTTACAGCCAGACCGGCAACAACCGGTGACGCTCCCCTGGAGGAATCGGAGTGCACCTTCTGCGGAACGTGTGTCGCAATGTGCCCCACCGGCGCGCTCCTCGAATCCGAGCCGTCATACAGGGGAACCGCGGGAACCTCCGTCCGGTCGACCTGCCCTTATTGCGGCTGCGGCTGCACCATCAGGTTAAAAGTCAAGGAAGGACGTGTGGTACGTGTCATCCCGGACAACACGGACCCGGTAACCCGCGGCACCCTTTGCGCGAAGGGAAGTTACGGCTGCGATTTCATTCACAGCCCGGACAGACTGACCAGCCCGTTAGTTAAGGTGGACGACGGTTTTGAAGCGGTTTCCTGGGAAGAAGCCATTGCCGTTATAGCGAAAGAGTTCGAGCGCATCAAAGGTAAGCACGGCGGCAACAGCCTGTCCGTATTCGGCTCCTCCAAGTGTACCAACGAGGAAAACTACCTTCTCCAGCGTTTTGCCAGGTGCGCGCTGGGGACCAACAACATAGACAACGGCAGCCGTCTCTGGGGTAACGCAAGCCATATGGCCAACGGCGAGGCGGTTGGGGTTGCCGCCACCAATTGCGCGGCAGCGATGGAAAAGGCCGATGTAATCATGGTGATCGGCGCGGACCCCACCATTTCCGCACCGCAGGTCGGTTACGCGGTAAAGCGCGCTGTGAAATGCCTTGACGCAAAGTTAATCCTAATCGACCCGAGGGAAACGCGGCTGTCAATGTTTGCCGATATCCAACTGAAACCGAAGATCGGAACGGACCTGGTGCTTTTGAACGGTATGGCCAGGATTTTGATTAAAGAGCATTTATACAACGAAGAAATAGATGTCGAAAACCCTGAATTTAAAGCTTTTACCGAAAGCGTTGCCGCTTATACACCGACCTATGTGGAAAAGACCACCGGCGTTCCTTACGGAGAGATGCTTAAAGCCGTACACCAGTTTGCAACGGCGGGCAAAGTCGCAACCATTTACGGTCACGGAATCAGCCAGGTACCGCACGGTACCGAAACGATCAAGGCGCTGGCAAACCTCGCCTTATTGGCCGGGAAGGGCGCTCAGGGCGCAGGCCTATACAGGCTTCAAAAAGAGAACAACGCCCAAGGCGCTTGTGACATGGGGACACTGCCCAACTTGCTCCCGGGATACGAGCAGACTTCGGATTTAAGGTCAAGAAGAGTGTTTGAGGACTACTGGGGGAGCTTGCCGTCCACTGTAGGTTTAACCGTCTTTGAGATGTTGGAGGCGGCAGGGAAAGGAAAGGTTAAGGGGATGTACGTGGTCGGCGAAAACCCCGTTGCTTCCTTCCCGAATACCGGTTATGTCCGTGAGGCTTTATCTTCGCTCGATTTTCTGGTGGTTCAGGATTTGTTTCTTTCGGAAACAGCGGAACTGGCCGATGTGGTCCTGCCGGCGGCAAGTTTCGCGGAAAAAGAAGGCACATTCACCAGTTTTGACGGAAGGGTCAACTGGCTGAAAAAGGCCGTAGAGCCCCCGGGCCGGAGCCTGCCGGACTGGGAAATCATTATCAGGCTGGGAGCAGCGATGGGCCATCCGATGTCCTACGCGTCACCGCGTGAAGTCAGGGAAGAAATCAGGAAACTTGTACCCATATATAAGGGCATCGGTTACGGCATGTTGCCGGAAGAACCCCAGGACGATCTACAGAGTCTGTCCCGCGCAAAGGCCGTTTACCGTAAACAACCGGAAAAGGCACTGGGCCTTTGGCCTACTCAGCGCGAGACGGTCCGGGAGAAACACACCAAAAAATACCCTTTCCTCCTCCTAATCGGCAGCAACCTGTTCCAGTTCGGAGGGAGTACGCGAAGCTCCCGGGCGCCTCGCTTACGTAAGTTCTACTCGCAGCGCTTCGTCGACATCGGGGAAGAGGACGCTGAAAAACTGATGCTCGGTGAAGGTGACCGGGTTAAGATAATATCCCCGACGGGAGAAGTGACGGCAGCGGTGAAGATAAGCGACACCCTGCCGCAAGGCACCCTTTTCCTTCCGTCTCCTTTACCCGGTTTTTCCGTTGGTCAATTGTTAAATATCGTTTTAGACCCGGCAAGGAAAACCCCCTGTACAAAGTCAGTCAACGTAAGGGTAGAAAGGATAGATTCCAATGAATAAGCCGGCGGCTAACAGCACAATTGATATGAAGCGAATTAAGGAAATAGTTATGGAGTGCGGCGGGCATAAGTGGGCCCTGATTACGGTGGTGCAGAAAATCCAGAATGAATTCGGTTACATTCCGCCGGAAGCCATTCCTGTAATAGCCAAAGGCATGAACATTTTTCCCAGCCAGATCCAGGGCGTGATCTCCTTCTACGCCCAGTTCTATACCAAACCACGGGGCAGGCAGGTTATTACGGTTTGCCGGGGAACGGCGTGTCATGTTCGGGGAGGGGAGTCATTGCTCGAGATGCTGGAAGGCAATCTCGGCATTAAAGAAGGCGAGACCACCCCTGATATGGAATATACCTTGGAAACCGTGGCCTGTATTGGTGTTTGCGCCCTGGCTCCCAATTTGGTTATGGGCAACCAGGTTCACGGCAAAATGGATCCTCAGAAGATAGAGCAGTTGCTGAAAAAGGGTGAAGCGTAAGTGCAAAACCAGCGTACAGTTTTCGTCTGCCACGGGACAGGATGCCTCTCCAGCAGGTCGGGCGCGGTCTACGACGCGCTTAAGGCAGAGGCAAAGAGACTCCGCCTTGACGTGACCATCGATTTCACCGGCTGCCATGGTTTCTGCGAAAAGGGCGGCATCGTCGTTGTCGAACCCGAAGGCATTTTTTATTCCCATGTTCAAGCGGAAGACGTACCGGAAATAGTAAGTTCGCACCTCCGGGACGGGAAACCCGTGGAACGACTTTTCTATATCGATCCGGCAACCGGCAAAGCCGTGCCTTATTACCGGGAAATCAACTTTTATAAGAAACAACAGCGCCTCATCTTACGCAACTGCGGTCGCATTAATCCGGAAAAAATCGACCATTACATCGATGCCGGAGGCTACCGGTCACTGAAAAAAGCACTCCTGGAAATGACCCCGATCCAGGTGATTGAAGAGGTAAAGAAATCAGGGTTGCGCGGTCGCGGCGGCGCCGGCTTCCCTACTGGTCGGAAATGGGAATTCGGGTACAACGTCTGCGCCGATAAAAAATATGTAATCTGCAACGCCGACGAGGGCGATCCCGGCGCATTCATGGACCGCTCCGTGTTGGAGGCCGACCCGCAGGCAGCGATTGAAGGTTTGATCATCGCCGGTTACGCCATCGGGGCCAACGACGGATACGTATACATACGCGCCGAGTACCCGCTGGCGGTAAAACGCGTATACACGGCCATACAGCAGGCAAAAGAAAGGGGCTTCCTGGGTAAGAACATTTTCGGCTCGGGGTTTGATTTTGAGATTCATATGAAAGAGGGCGCCGGAGCTTTTGTCTGCGGTGAAGAAACCGCCCTGATCGCCTCGATTGAGAGCCTGCGCGGAATGCCCCGGCCGCGTCCCCCTTACCCGGCGCAATCGGGTCTTTTCGGGAAACCGACCACGATTAATAACGTAAAGACCCTGGCCTCGGTTCCGGTGGTCATCGATCGCGGCGCCGATTGGTACGCCGGCATCGGCAGCGAAAAGAGTAAAGGAACAACGGTAATCGCCCTCAGCGGGAAGATAATCAACAGCGGCCTGGTTGAAGTGCCCATGGGGACTTCGCTTTCGACCATTATCTTTGACATCGGCGGCGGTATCCCCGACAGGAGGCGTCTGAAAGCGGTGCAAACGGGCGGTCCGTCCGGCGGCTGTATCCCCGCGAGGTTCCCCGACACCCAGGTCGATTATGAAACCTTATCTTTAATGGGTTCGATCATGGGGTCCGGTGGTATGGTGGTTATGGACGACACCACCTGCATGGTCGAGGTGGCCCGGTACTTCTTAACCTTTACGCAGGCTGAGTCGTGCGGCAAATGCGTACCGTGCCGGCTGGGAACAAAACAGATGCTTGAGATCCTGACCAGAATCACCAGGGGCAAAGGGCAGGAAGGCGATATTGAAACCTTATACGATATAGCCAGGACCGTTAAAGAATGTTCTCTCTGCGGGCTGGGTCAGACCTGCCCGAATCCTGTGCTTTCCACCCTGAATTATTTTAAAGAAGAGTATGAAGCGCACATAAAGAAAAGGGTTTGCCCGGCAGATCAATGCCGCGCGTTAAAGCGGAAGGAAAAGAATTAAACGGTGGCACTCAGAAGGCATCTGGTGCTGATAGTACGATACCAAGGCTTTGGTTCCTCGGTATCAACTGTTAACAATTACAAATGTTGAACTGAGTGCCGGGCACAACGAAATGAAAATATAGATCCGTAAGCGTGTCGCGTAGCTAAACGAAACACCGTGAGAAGCGAGCAGAGCAAGGAAGATTGGCAAGGGACGGGCCGGGCAATTGGGAAGTGAGATGCCGGCAAGCCTGAGGCGGTAATGCGAAGTCATCGCGACGCCCGGCAAAAGAAGCACTATTTTGGTCAAATGTACTCAGGGGGGATTGAGAGTGAAGTCCATCACCAGGCAGAAACCGCTCGAAGAGGTAATACAGCAAGTAAGAAGCTTCGACCAGATCTACATACTTGGCTGCGGAACCTGCGCCACCATGACCAAAACGGGTGGCCGAGACCAGGTGATTAAAATGAAAGAGTCCCTTGAAGGACTGGATAAGACAGTGACCGGTTGGGCTGTCATTCCGATCGCCTGTGACGAAATGACCGAGGTCGCCATGAAGGAAAACGAGCGCCCCATCCGCAACGCCGGTTGCGTGCTTGTCATGGCCTGCGCGCTCGGTGTGCACCGGGTAAGCTCTTACACCAGAAACCCGGTTATACCCGCTCTGGACACGCTGTTTATCGGCCTGGAAGAGAAACCCGGTCTATTTAAGGAGGTTTGCGCCCAATGCGGCCAGTGTGTGATCGGTGAAACCGCCGGCATCTGCCCGGTCACCGAATGTAACAAAGGCTTGCTGAATGGGCCGTGCGGCGGCACCAACGAAGGTAAATGCGAAGTTGACAAGAATAAGGATTGTGCGTGGACGCTGATATACCGCAAGTTGAAGGCTCAGGGAAGGCTTAATCTGATGCGGAAATACCAACCCCCAAAGAACTATCAAATGGTGCCCAGGCCGAAAGCCGCCAGAATTAGTATAGGTGAGGAGAATCGAGAATGACAGTGTCAAAGTTTAAAGAAGCCCTGAATTCGGGCAAATTTGTGGTAACATCCGAACTCGGTCCCCCGAAGGGCACGAACCTCGATCAGATGATGCACCACATTGAACTACTTAAGTACAGGGTGGATGCGCTGAACCTTACCGACCACCAAAGCTCCGTAATGCGGTTCCCTTCCCTGGGAGGCTGCCTCGCCGTGAAAGAACGCGGCGGCGAGGCCGTACTGCAGATGACCTGTCGCGACCGCAACAGGCTGGCGTTACAGGCCGACCTGATGTTCGCACACTCGCGCGGTATAAACAACGTCCTCTGCCTCACGGGTGATGCGGTCGTGGTCGGTGACCACAAAGGCGCCAAGGGCGTTTTCGATCTCGACTCGGTACAACTGCTGAGGCTGATCCGGCAGATGGAAGCGGGCAAGGACATGGCCGGGAACGACCTCGACGGCGCGGTGAGTTTTTGCGCCGGTGCTTGCTGCACCCCGGAAGCATCTCCCATTGAGCCGCAGTTGATTAAGTTTGAGAAAAAGGTTGAGGCCGGTGCGGAGTTCTTTCAGACACAAGCTATTTACGACCTTGAGAAGTTCGCCAAGTTTATGGAATACGCCCGCCAGTTCCCCGTTAAAATCCTGGCAGGGATAGTCCTGCTTACCTCGGCAGGCATGGCGAAGTTCTTAAACGCTAATATCCCCGGAATCACCGTGCCCCAGGATCTGATTGACGAGCTGGCGAATGCCGGGAGAGGAAGGGGTCTCGCAAAAGGCATAGAAATCGCAGGCCGCATGATCGCCGCCCTAAAGAAGGATTCCGTCTGTGACGGCGTCCACATCATGGCTATCGGCAAGGAAGAAGTGGTGCCGGAAATCCTGGCAAAGGCGGGGCTGTAAATCAGTAGACAGTAGGGAGTAGCAGGTAATAATTAAGTAATATAGCGGGTTGCGGGTTAAAATTTCTAAAATAAAAAGGGGACTGTCCCCTTTTTTATTCCCCGGCATTTTGCCGAATAACAGCTGAGTGCTGGATGAATCCTGACCCTGAATGGATACCATATTTTTGATGATGTTTCAGTTTTCTGTGAACTCTGTACCTCTGTGGTGAAGTATTTTCGTTATAACCATACACCATTACTTCCGTCCGAAAATGCTCCTATAACCCGGGGTTTGCACCATATCCCGCCATACGATCCGGTTTCTCCCCAGTCTTTTTGCCGTGTAAAGAGCGTTGTCAGCGATCAAAAGTAAATCCTGGGTCGTAACCCCGTCGTCCGGGTAAAGCGCCATGCCAATGCTTACCGTTGGGAAGGGCTCTTTTTGTCCTTCCGCTTCCAACTTGCCCCTCAAACGTTCAGCCACCGCAATCACCCCCGGGACATCGGCTTCCACCACCAGGACCACGAATTCTTCTCCCCCGTACCGGGCCGCCACGTCGGTCTCCCGTATGCTCTGCTGAAAAAGCTGCGCGGCCTGTTTGAGGCATTGATCCCCCGCCAGGTGGCCAAAGGTGTCGTTATAGTCCTTGAAGTGGTCGATGTCCAAAAGCAGAACGCCGCACTTCGATTTGTACCGTTGACAGCGTTTCAGCTCCGAATCCAAAAGTGCGAAGAATTTGTGCCGGTTATAGAGCCCCGTCAGAGCGTCACGTTCGGCCATCTTTTTTACTTTCTTATAGAGCAGCGTGTTTTCAACCGCAACACCGATCTGGCTTCCGACCGCGTCCAGAACCTCTTTCTCCTCAGGACTGAGCCCCTGTTTTGTCTTGTGGAAAAGCGTCAGCACCCCCTGGACCTTATCCTTCCGTCTTAACGGTACGAAAACGCCGAGCGAAAACTCCGCCGACGCCTCATTCATCACCGGACCCAGGGACGCATCGGCCGCGTCGAAAACAACGATTTCATCCATGGGCAGCGAGTGCACCTTTTCAAGGATTTCTTTTTCACCGAGGTGTTTTGCACATTCTTCAGAAAACCCGCGGTATGCCGCAAGCAAAAACCCTTCCCGGTCTTCTTGCAAAAGGACTGCGCCGGCGTGCCAGTCGGCGATCTCCATAACCTTCGCCAGAACCTCCTGCAGCACCATCTCCAGTTCGAGGGAACGGGTCAGGGTTTCCGCAATTATATTCAGCGTGGCAAGCCGCCGGTGGCTCTCTTCTATCTCCTGATTTTTTCGCGCCATCTCCTGAATCAGGATGGTGTTTTCTATCGCCGTGGCCAGCGCGCCTGCCAGTTGCTGGGCAAGGGGAAAGTCTTTCTCCGCGTATTTCCCTTTTTCCTTGCTGTAGAAGCATAGCCCCCCGACCACTCCGCTCTTGGCCACCAGAGGAACAACAAGAACCGTTTGCAGACCGGAGTCCGCCAGGTCCGCATCGCCCGCAAGTTCCGGGATCGTCTGCAGGTCTTCCACGATGTCGGGCTGACCGCCCGCAAACCTCGACTGCAGGACAAAATCGCTCGGATAAAGCGCCGTCGCAGGGTCTACAGCCTCATCGTCCCGGAAGAAGGCGAGGACGCCCAACCTGTTTTGCTCGTTTACAAGGATTTTCATCCAATCGAAGTTTATCAGTCCTTTAATCAACTGATGGAGGGCGTCATAAAACTCGCGGCTTTCTAAGCCCGAGGTGAGCAGCCAGTTAAGGGTGGTTATTACCTCCAGAAACCGCCACTGTCCCAGCATCTCCTGCCGTGCGGCAAGGTCCGCCAGCGCGAGGGCGAAAACCCCCTTGAGCCGGTTTATTTTTTCCTCCAGGTTCCCCGCGCCGTCCACTTTATTAAAGGAGAGCACCCCAACCTCACGGTCGGCGTAAGTAAGCGGCAGCGCCAGTTCATCTCCGGCACGGACCTGGCACCCCTGCCGCAGCGCAAGCCCGGGAAGCGTCGCTTCGCTCAGGGAAAATGAACTATTCCGACCGGTATCCGCATCCTTCTCCGTAAGCGACACAAGAGTACCCTCACTGCGGTTGAGCAGATACACCTTCGTCCCGGCACAACCGCTGACCGCATCAAGTGTCGTGACGATCAGATCGCCGATGCGGGCGGGGTCTTCGGTGGCTGCCAATTGTGAAGCTAGAACGGCAAGGTCTTCGTCATTCATCTTTTAACTCCCGGGCAGGATTACAAGGAGCCTGAACCATTTTTTTCCGCGTCAATGAGTGCAGATTGCGCCTAATATATAATCGTACTGCTATTGTGTAGATTGAAGTATTTTTGGAAAACTTTTAAATCTAAATACCGTCATAAACCGTCGCGGTTTTACATCGCCTACCCGGGACGGATTTTATTTTATTGGCCTTATTCCTTCCCGCCGAGGTATTACTTGTGTTAGAATTTTGCTGACGTTTTGTATAGAAACCCGCTGCAAGCTTTTTTGGAACACCACGTTCGCCCGCAGGACTACTTCGCTTTCAGCGGTTAAAATCCTGCGGATTTTTCCGGGGGTACAATTCAGTGAAAATTCGTGATATGCAAGCAGAGGTCGATGCATGGATAAGTCAGTTTGAAGAGGGGTACTGGCAGCCCTTGACCCTCCTGGCCCGGTTGATGGAAGAGGTGGGGGAACTCGCCCGGGAAGTAAACCATGTTTTCGGGGAAAAGCCCAAAAAACCCGAGGAATCGCCGGGGGATCTGGCGCTTGAACTCGGTGATATCCTGTTCATTATCGTCTGCTATGCCAACTCCCTCGGGATAGACCTGGAAGAAGCTTTTAGCGATACAATGTCAAAATACCGGCAGCGCGACAGCTTCCGCTGGACCAGGAAATTGAGAGACGATCGTTGAGAAATGAGAAGTTGGGATCAAGCCGGACGTTAGCGGAGGACAAATAAGTGGCAGGGATTATACCCATCAGAGGTTGGCGTTACGGTTCAGGCATAAAGAATTTGGCGGCGGTCGTCACGCCCCCTTATGACGTTATCGACCGCGCAGCGCAAAAGTCGTTTTACGCCCGGCACCCCAATAACATAATCAGGCTGGAATACGGGGCGGCGCTTCCCGGGGACGATGACACGGACAACCGTTATACCCGGGCCGCTGAATTCTTTAAAGCCTGGCGCAGGGAAGGCGTACTGAAAAGGGACGCCGAATCCGCGTTTTATTTCTACGAACAGACCTTTACTCTCGGCGGCGACCGCCGCACCAGGCGCGGATTCTTCTGCGGTCTTGAACTGGAACCATACGGACGCAACGTCATCCCCCACGAGGAAACCCTGTCTGCGGCCAAAGTCGACAGGGCACGCCTCATCCAGACTTGTGAGGCCAATTTTTCACCCATATTCGCGCTTTATTCCGACCCGCAGCAGGTTGTAGAGCGGCTGTTTACTACAATTTCCCGCCGTTCAACGCCTGCCTGTGACTTTATCGATGAAGAGGGGCAAACCCACCGCCTCTGGGTGGTGACCGACAAGGATACGGTCGCGGCCGTAACCGCCTTACTGGCCGGCTGCAAGGTGTTGATTGCTGACGGACACCACCGGTTTGAAACCGCCCTTCACTATTCCATCCAGCGGCGTCCCGGAGGAAACCCGCCGGAGAAGGCGCCATACGATTATATCCTTACCTTCCTCGTAAACACGTATGACCCCGGACTCGTTATTCTCCCTACCCACCGCATAGTGAAGACTCCGGCAGACTTCCGTCTTGACCGGTTCCTGTCCGCCGTGAAGGAGTCCTTCGTGGTAACGGAGATCGACGGACGGATGCCGCTGCCGAACCACCGGTATGCTTTTGGGCTTTATACGGGAAACAAACGCAGTTTCAATCTGGTTTTGAAGGAGGGCCTTGATCCTGCCGGGCTTCTTCACGGCGCAAAACCCCCGGTATGGAAAAGGTCGTCGGTAGCGGTCCTTCACGCCCTTGTTCTGGACCACCTGAAAATCGGTCCCTCCGAGTGTACCGCCGGAGAAATGATCACCTATACCCATGATCCCGCGGAAGCCGCCATGCTCGTTGACACCGCTGTGTGGGACCTTGCTTTTTTATTGTACCCCCCGGGGATAGACGAACTTGTTACGGTGGCCCAGGCAGGCGAAAAAATGCCGCAGAAATCAACCTATTTTTACCCCAAGGCGCCGACAGGGCTGGTTGTTTATTCATTTGCTGAATAATTAGACTAGACATCGGCGTGTCGTTGAGTGTATAAAATTAATGAGCATATGCTTAATAATACTCATCGCGGCGCCCCGCGAAAGAAGTACTATTTTCTGAGGAGGGTGTGGACCATTGTCTGAAGTCAAAGATTGCGGAAAAGTTGGAAAAACTTGCGGCACCTGCGGCGAAACCTCTGAAGACCCGGGTACGACCCTTGCGCAGCCGCACAGACTTTCGAGGGTTAAACACGTTTTGGCGGTGATGAGTGGTAAGGGAGGTGTCGGTAAATCGTCGGTAACCGCCCTTTTGGCCGTTGCCCTTTCCCGCCGGGGGCACAGGGTGGGCATTCTTGATGCGGACATTACCGGGCCGAGCATCCCGAAGCTGCTCGGGCTGAACGCGCGCATCGAGGACGGCGATTTCGGCGCATACGTTCCCAAGTCCAGGCTTCTCGGCATCTACGCCATGTCGGCAAACCTCTTATTGCCGCGGGAGGACGAACCCGTAATCTGGAGAGGTCCGATAATCAGCAACGTGGTCAAACAATTCTGGTCCGACGTGGCCTGGGGCAAGCTGGACTACCTCATCGTCGACCTGCCGCCGGGAACGGGAGACGTGCCGTTGACTGTAATGCAGTCGCTTCCGCTGGAAGGCGTGTTCATCGTCTCTTCCCCGCAGGATCTTGCGGTGATGGTGGTCCGCAAGGCCATCAGGATGACCGGGATTATGAACATACCCATCTTCGGCGTAATAGAAAACATGACCCACGTCACCTGCCCGAAGTGCGGCGAAAAGATCTTTCCTTTCGGTGAACCCCAGGGCGATAAGGTCGCCGAAGAAACCGGCGTCGAACTGCTCGCAAGCCTGCCGCTGGACCCCGAACTAAGCCGCCTCGCGGACGCCGGCAGGATCGAAGAATACCAATCCACGGGTCTTGAACACCTGCCGGATATATTAGAGAAGCGGTTTGCGGCCTCCTCTAAAACGGCCCGGATGCTGTTCAAGAAGGGCTAAAAGGTTTTTAACCGCCAATCCAGCACTCAACGAATCACTGTAAATAGTTCGGGAGGGGGGTAATCATCAGCTATAACGCAAATCATGTTGAGTGCTGGACAAGGTCGCCAAGAAAACCATTATATTCTCCTAACCGGAGACAGAACTGACTTACCTCAACAATTTATTTCAGTACAACTCGTCAACGAAAAAACCCGCTTTTATTCAGCGGGTTTTGATTTACTAAGATCACATTTGTATAAAAGCGCTATCCTAGGTTGTTAATAACTCGGGAAATCTCAAGGCATTCAAAATATCTAACCTCTAACTTCCCACCTCTCACCTCTAAATCGGCCTCTTAGTACTCCGGCGGGAGCGCGTTCAACTCCGGCAGGCTGAAAACCGGGCCGTCGCGGCAGACAAACTTGGCCCCGACGTTACAGCGCCCGCATTTCCCGATGCAGCACTTCATCCGCATTTCGAGCGTGGTGTAAATCATGTCTTCCTTGAAACCTAACTCGGTGAGCGCCTTTACGGTAAATTTTATCATTATGGGCGGGCCGCAGATAACCACAAACTTGTTTGCCGGATCGGGCTTGACTTCGGAAACGTAGGACGGAACAAACCCGACGTGCCCCTCCCATCCTTCCTCGGCGTTGTCGATCGTCGTCCAGACGGTTACGTTCGGCGTCTCCGGCCAGATACGGAAAACCTCTTCTTTATAACAGAGATCGCCGTAAGTCCGCCCGCCGTATAGGACCTCAACCTTACCATAGTCCTTCCGGTTTTCCGTCGCGAGCATGAAGTTGACCAGCGGGCGTAAGGGAGCAAGTCCGATTCCGCCGCCGATAACCAGGAGGTCCTTGCCGCGCATCGCCTCGTAGGGGAAGCTGTTGCCGTAGGGACCGCGCACGCCGACTTTGGCGCCCGCCGGAAGCTCATGAAGCGCGCTGGTGACCTTGCCCGCCTTCCTGATGCTGAATTCCAGCCAGTCCCTGTTGGTGGGCGATGAGGAAAGGCAGAAGGTCGCCTCGCCGACGCCGAACACCGAAAGCATCGCCACCTGTCCGGGCTGGTGTCTCCACGACGTCATCTCATCGAGATCGTCAAAAACGACACGGAAGGTTTTAACGTCGTGCGTTTCCCTGATAATATCCACTATGGTTGCAACCCTGGGAAGAAGCGGGTTGGGTTTTTTCATCCGCCGAGCCCCCTTAAGGTGCCGATAACCTCGCGAATGTCGATGTTGGTGGGGCAGGAAGCCACGCACCTGCCGCACCCGACGCACCCTTCAATATTATATCTCGTATGGTTGTAGCTCAACTTGTGAAAGAAACGGTTCCTCAGCCGCTGCATAAGCGCATGCCTGGGATTATGGCCGCTCGTATGAAGCGTGTACTCCCTGAAGATGCATGAATCCCAGCATCTTAACCTTTCTCCCTCACACTCGATCCCTTCGTCCATGATGTCGAAGCAGTGACAGGTAGGACATACATAGGTGCATATGCCGCAACCCAGACAACGCCGGCTCAGTTTCTCCCAGAGGGGGTTATCGAAAAACGCCGGCATCTTCTCGGGAAGGCCGTCAACCTGGACCGCAAGCTTAAACTTGACCCGAAACGCCTCTTCCTTCCCCTTCTTTGCTTCAGCCGTACCGGCAAGGTTTTCTTCGAAAAACATCTCGTACTTTGTGATCAGCTCTTCCCCTTTGGGGGTCAAGATCTCAACCAGATAATTCGCCCCGGCGTCCGTGAGGTGAATATCAGCCCCTTTTCCGTCAACAGGCGAAATACCATAAGTTGTGCAAAAACACTCCGGGAATACGGTACTACAGCTCATGCCGATAAGAATCGTTTCTTCCCGTCGCATGGCATAGTATTTGTCGGCAGGCTCATCCAGTAAAACCGCGTCAAGCACCGCAAAGCTCCGGAGGTCGCAGGGGTGGACCCCGAACAAGACCGCAGGCCTGCTGTCTGAAGCCTCCGTAAGCGTAAGCGTCCCGTCCTTGTTGCGGTAACGGTAGAGCGTCTCGGTCTGGGGAAAGAAATAACCCTTGGGCGACTCAACGCTTTTACCGGGATTGAGATCGATACTGCTGACCGTATCCACCGGCCGGTAAAAAAGCAGGTTGTCCTCCCGTACGGGCGCGATGAGCAGGAAATCCCGCGCCAGTCGCTCGAGCAGGCCCACTATGTTTTCTTTCTTTGCTACTTTTAAAGCCATCTCACACACCCGTTTCCAATCTATGAAAAGTCGTCCTTGTCACCCGGAGAATAGGTATAAAGCGCTGTCGGCGCATCCGGCGGTGTAGGATCGAATAATGACTCGATATCTTTGCCCAACTTTTTATTCAGGAGCATCAACGGTATCCGCACCGGACAAACCCGCTCACATTCAGCGCAGCCGGCACAGCGGCCCGCGACATGAAACGCCCGCACAAGATGGTATTGATAGTTCTCGGCAAGGGTTACGGCCTTGCTGAGCCAGGTCGCTCCCTGCTGCCAGCCCGGCACCGCCTGTTCGAAACAGCACTGGGTGCAGCTGCACGCCGGGCAAACCTCCCGGCAGGCGTAACACCGCAGGCAGCGTCCGAGGAGGCGGTCCCAGAAGGCCGCTTTTTCCGCGGGAGCAAGCGTCTCTATCCCTTTCACTTCTTGTAACGGGTCCCGGGACTGGTCGGCCACCGGCGGCGCCTCCTTGCCGAGCATCAGGTCGGCTCCCGCCGGGTTATTCTGGGTGCAGGTCAGGCACTTCTCCATCAGGTAAGACTTCTTATCAAAGACCTGCTCCCCCTTCTGGGTGCGGACCATATACGCATTGCCCCGGTCTTCCGCGAGCTCGATCCTAACGTCCGCGGGCAGATCCGGCAGCAGCTTTTCCCGCGCCAGCATCCCGCCGCAGGGGACACCCACCACCGTTATCATCGAACGGTCAAGGTTTCTTTCCTGGACCAGACGATCCACGGCGCCGGCGTCGCATCCCTTAACCATTACGGCCGTTTTCGTGTTGGGATGGCGGGCAAGATACTTTACCAGGTTATTGACGCAAAAAGGATCAAAAATCAAAGCCGCAGTCTCTTCCTGCCGGGTGGCGAAAAGAGGGCGTGCCTTCGCCGGAAGGCTTCCGGCCTCGTAACCGATAAAAAGCTCGACCCCTTCGTTGAACAACCGGGCCGCTACCCGCTGCAGGACTTCAGTCAGCTCTTTCAACATATCTCCCTCTTTTGCTGAATCTTTGAGCGCCCGGCACGGTTATTGCCACAACTCGGCCGGGGCTCGTCCGTTCAGACTTTAAACCTTCGTGACACGCTTTTGCGGCCCGAGAGGTTTAATCCCCTCTACCATTTCCCTGACTGTGGTCGCAAAACGTTCACCTTCGGACGCCGAGACCCACCGTACCTTTAAACGCTCGGGTTCAAGCCCGATGTATTCCAACAGCCGTTTAAAGAGCATAAGCCGCCGGCGGGTAAAATAATTCCCTGTAACGTAATGGCAATCACCCGGATGGCAACCCGCAATCAGCACCCCGTCCGCACCGTTCTGAAAGGCGCGCAGGATAAACTGCGGGTTGACTCGGCTGGAGCAGGGCACTCGGATTATCCGGACGTTCGCCGGATATTTCATCCTGCTCACCCCCGCAAGGTCCGCGCCGGCATAACTGCACCAGTTGCAGAGAAAAGCCACGATCTTGGGTTCCCAGGCGGCCTCTTCATTCATGTTGGTAACTGTGCTTTCATTTACAGACAAAGCGCGTCAACCTCCGCAAGGAGCTGCTTGTTCGTAAATCCTTTTAGATCTATCGCCGTAGCGCGGCACGCCACGGTACACGCGCCGCATCCCTGACACAACCCGTCGTTCACCCTGGCCACCACCCGCTCCCGTGGTGGCTGGCCCGGTAAACGCTCGGTTATGGTAACCGGCTGAATGGCCCGGTACGGGCAAACGGGCTGGCAGGCGAGGCAGCCGGTACAAAGCGCCTCGTTAACCCGGCTCACCAGCGGGTTTGTCTCCAGTTCTTCTTTAGAAAGGAGACCGCACACTTTGGCGGCGGCGCCGCTGGCCTGTGAAACCGTATCGGGGATATCCTTCGGCCCCTGACAGGCGCCGGCCAGGAAAACCCCGCCGGTGTGCGTTTCCACCGGGCGCAGTTTCGGGTGGGCCTCCTGGAAAAATCCGTCCTTGTCCAGCGAGACGCCGATCATCCGCGCGACCTCGCTGACTCCGGCGGAAGGCACCGCTCCGGTGGCCAGTACCACCATATCCGCCGCAATCTCCACCTGCTCTCCGAGGAGGGTGTCGGCGCCCTTTACGATCAGCTTGGAGCCGTCCTGGTAGACCTTCGAAACCCGCCCTCGGATATAGACCGCGCCCTCATCCTGAACGCGCCTGTAAAACTCCTCGTATCCTTTACCGAAGGTCCGTATGTCGATATAGAAGACGTAGACCTCGGCCCCCGGGATTTTTTCCAGTACCTGATGGGCGTGCTTGGCGGTGTACATGCAGCAGAATCTGGAGCAGTACGCCTTTCCCTTGGCCTCGTCACGGGAGCCCACACACTGGATAAAAACAACCGTCTGGGGTTCTTTCCCGCTGGAAGGCCTCTGTATCTTACCGCCGGTAGGTCCGGAAGCGTTCACCATCCGTTCGAACGCGAGACCGGTAACAACATCCGGATACCGTCCGTAGCCGTATTCCCCGTAAACCTTCTCCCACGGGAACAGCCCGTAACCGGTAGCTACGACGATCGAGCCCACCTCTATTTCAAAGAACTCATCCTTCTGTTCGTAGTCGATCGCGTCCGCCGGACAGAGTTTTGCGCACGCGCCACATTTTCCCTTCGTGAAATGGCGGCAGTGGGCGCCATCGATCACGGGTTTATTCGGGACCGCCTGCGGGAACGGTATGTAAATCGCTCCCCGCTCGCCGAGCCCCATGTTGAAATCGTCCCTAACACTTACCGGGCACCTCGACCAGCAGGTCCCGCAGCCCGTACACTTTGTATGGTCCACGAACCGGGCCTTCTGCCGGATTCGCGCCTTGAAGTTGCCGATATAGCCGCTGACTTCTTCCACCTGCGCGTAAGTATACATCTTGATGTTCGGGTGCTGGGCAACGGACACCATCTTCGGCGTGCTTATGCAGGCCGAACAGTCTAGGGTGGGAAAGGTCTTGTCCAGCTTCACCATATTCCCGCCGATGGTAGGCTCCCGTTCAATCAGGTACACCTCGAGCCCGGCGTCCGCAACGTCGAGGGCGACCTGGATACCGGCGATACCCCCGCCGATTACCATGCAGCGTTTGACCACGGGAATCCGGCCCGGGAAGAGAGGTTCGAGACGCGCGGCCTTCGCCGCGGCCCGGCGCACCAGGTCAATCGCCTTACGCTGCGCCTGTTCGGGCGTATCGGGATGCACCCAGGAACAGTGTTCCCGCAGGTTGGCCATCTCCAGGAAATAAGGATTCATCCCCGCGCGTTTCAGCACCTGCCGGAACGTTTCCTCATGCAGCCTCGGCGAGCAGGAAGCCACAACCACCCTGTCGAGGGCGTGCTGCTTGATGGCCTCAAGAATCATGTTCTGTCCCGGGTCGCTGCACATGTATTTGTAGTCGACGCTGTGAACGACGCCGGGGAAAGCAGCCGCCGCTTCAGCGATTTCAGGGCACTTAAGCACCCCGCCGATATTGGAACCGCACCAGCACACAAAAACGCCGATTCTCGGCAATGTTCTCCCCTTCTCACGGACCGCCTGAAGTTGGAGGGTGGAGGTTAGAAGTCAGAGGTTGTGATGGAAGGCATAAGAATGCAATTCGCTGCGCGAATCGTCTTCGGTGCTTTGAAAACCACATAACCCCCGGCATCCAACTAAAAGTACGGTCTCTATATACTTTTTCTCGGGAACCGCTGCAAAACCCCGTCTTGCCCCGTCTGACCGATTCAGGCCTTGTGCATCCGGCTGTTCTCCGCGTTTTCCCAGGATCTCCTTAATCTCTGTCTCACTTTATTGAAAACCGTCTTACAACCGTCACTTCGCCGACTGCTATCCGCCGACCGCCTTTAAGACCCGCTGCGGTTTTACAAAGTGGGTTTCGAGGCCGAGGTCGCGCGGGTTGAGACCCATGGCCAGGCCCAGCAGTTGCGGGAAATAAAAGATCGGCATGGCAAAATTTGTCCCGTATTCCTTGTTGACCTGCCCCTGGCGGCTGTCCAGGTTGCTCTGGCAGACCGGGCAGGCGCACGCCAAAGCGGTGGCCTCCGCGCTCACGGCGTTGCGGAGTATGTTCCGGATAAGGCGCAGCGCGACATTACGCTCACCGACAATCAGGGAAGCGCCGCAACATTCGTTTTTGTAACCCCAGTCCGGCATCTCGGCTTTGGTCACCTCGAGCAGCCTTTCCATCAACTGGGGGTTCTCCGGATCATCGCAGCCTATGCCCGGCGGGCGGACCAGAAGGCAGCCGTAATAGCAGCCCACCCGCAAATCTTTGAGCGGCCGCACCACCTGGGCGGCCAACTGCTCCAAACCGACCCCGGTTATGGTCTCCATCAAGGAATAGATTTTTACCGTGCCCTTGTACCGGCGGCCTATGAACTTCGCCACCTTCTCATTGAGCGCCTCATCCCGGGTCAATTCCTGGTGCGCTATCCGAAGACGCTGGTAACAGGCCGCGCAGGGAACGGTTACGTCGATCCCCATCTCCTCGGCAATAATAAGGTTCCGGGCGGGAAGCGCCACCGCCAGAAAATGGTCGGAGCTGTGGGCCGCGCTGGCCCCGCAGCAGTTCCAGTCCGGAAGGTCAACCAACTGGATGCCGAGGTGCCGGGCTACCAACCGGGCGGCACGGTCATACTCTTTGGCGGTGCTTTGCAGGGAACACCCCGGGTAATATCCGATTCTCATTCTTTAACCCTTTCCCCCGAAGATTCCGCCGGAGACTTCTCCGGTCTGGAAAACAGTTTTCTGATAACCTTCGTCCCTTTTATCTTTTCTGCGCTTAAACGCAACTTCCCCTTAGACAACATAAACCTGCCAAGTTCAGCGTCGCGGAAGGGTTTCCCGCTCTTGAAATTATGGCTCAGGAGCACGCCCAGCTCAAAGACCCTGCCGTTCCGCCGTACCGACTGCAGGAACAGATCATTGAACATGATAACGCTCTTACCCTTACCGGCCGTCCCTTCTTTTCGGGCGATAATACGGAGGCTGTCCATCACCTGGGCGATACCGATATTACAGGGGCAGCGCGTCGAACATGTCCAGCATCCCGCACATACCCAGATCGCCCGCGAAGCGAGCACCTGTTCCTTGAGGCCCAACTGCAGGAGGCGAATCACCTGGTTTGGTTTGTAGTCCATGTCAAAAGCCGCGGGACATCCCGCGGTGCATTTTCCGCACTGATAACAATGTGACAGCGTTTCTTGGCCGCTTGCCCGGACTATGTCTTGCATAAAACCGGAATCGGCCTTGTTTTTCCCGCCCAGAATCATCACTCATACCCCTTTTAGGAACAAGGCTTACTACAAAATCATATCACGAATTCCCGGAAAAAAAGAAAAAGAACTGCTTGTTCTATTGTAAAATAGCCTTTCGATGAAAAAAAACGAAATCCTCTTTTTAGCCGGAGAAAAATCCTGGTACTGATGCTAAACGGTAATCAAAAAGGAAACCGGTGCAGAACTCACCGGCAAAAGCGTAACAATATCCCCCGTAAGAATTTCGGCAGTCTTATAAAATACACCCGCAAGCTCTCCGCCTCCTCCTTTATCAAGAAACACCCGCCCTGTTGCCGCCGTTATGCCGCGGGTGTCGCCCCGACCCCGATCACCCCGAACCGATTTCTTCTGCGCGCTTTTATCTTATAAATCTTATTCCGCATTCCGCGGAAATGTTCAACCAAACCCTGTTTCCACCAAGGAAATTATCGGGACGAAAATGTTCAATAAACCACGAGGTGTTTTTACGGAGTGCGGTTTGAAGCAAGCATGGCAGAACGGATGTCGGATGCAGGATGTTAGAGGTCGGACTTGCCTTGGGACCGGTCGCCCCGGAAACCACCGTCAATGACCTCCAAGCCGGTCCCGGAGCCATTCGCCGGCGCGGGCCATCGGTAAAACCGCCACCGGCAGCGGCGGCAGGGAACGGACGAAGGAAAGACCGTAGCTCTTGTTCACCAGCCGGGGGTCGAGCACCACCACCACCCCCTCATCCTGGTGGGAACGTATGAGCCGTCCGAACCCCTGCTTAAACCGCAGTACCGCGTAGGGGAGGCTGAGACGCCTGAAGTCGTCCTGCCCCGATTCGATCAAACGGGCGCGCCGCGCCGCGAGCACCGGGGTTTCGTAAGGGGGAAACGGCAGTTTAACGATCACCACCACCCGCAGGATACCGCCGCCGATATCGATGCCCTCCCAGAAACTCGCCGTGCCGCAGAGCACGACGCGCGGCGTGTGCCGGAACTCTTCCACCAGCCGCGTCCGCCCGCCGTCGATACCCTGGGCCAGGACGGAGATCTCCTCCGCTTCGAGCACAGGCCTCAGCCGCGCGACAACCTCCCGCATCATCCGGTTGGCGGTAAACAGCACCAGCATGCGCTCGCCCGCGACTCTGGCCAACTGGGTCAACGCGTCGGTCACGGACGAGAGGTAGCGCTCACCCGCACCCTCCCGATACAGCGGCAGATCGCGCACTATACATAGGGCGGCCTTTTCCTTGTAAGCGAAAGGAGAACCGATCACCTTCGAACTGAAGGAATCCGGCGGCAGCCTGTTAAGGCCGACCCGGTCCGCAAAATGATCGAATCCCCCTTCTACGGCCATCGTGGCCGATGTCAGCACCATCCCGTGTGAACGCGAAAATACGGTTCCGGAAAGATGCTCCGCCACGGATACCGGTGACGACTTCAACACCGCATGCAGCGAAGCCGTGTAAAACTTTCCCTCGACCCACTCCACCCAGTCCGGACCGCTGCCGGTTACAATCCCGGTCAGGGTCTCCGCGAGTTCCTCGCCTTCCCTGACCCAGAGTTCCATTTCCTGCGACCAGGCCCCCTCCCAACCCTCTATATCGCGTAACAAGTCCCGGCAGGAACCGAGCAGGGTCTCCAGCTCCCCGATCAACCCCAGGTAATGGTCTTTCGCAGGCGTATCCATGACCAGATGAACGTCGTTATCATTAAGGCGCCGCGAAGACAGCCCGCCGTTGGCGCCGGTTTCCGGGCGAATGACCCCTTCCAGCGCGGTGTAAAACCCTTCCGCGTCGGTTTTGACGGCGTCCGACGCCGTGATGATTCTTCTCTGCCTTGCCTCCCACGCCGTCGAAAAACGGATTGCGCCGCCCGCCCGTAAAAACAGGGAGCGCAGCCGGGAAAGCCAGTGTGTGATGTCGCGTTTCGAAACGCTGCGGGTAAGACACTCGGTGGCGACATCCTCGAGGTGGTGCGCCTCATCGATCACGAGCGGTCCGTAATCCGGCAGTACGGAAACGCCGGCGAAAGCGTCCGTCAGCAGGAGGGCGTGGTTGGTGATGATTAACGCCGCTTTCTCGGCCCGCCGCCGCGCGTTGTTAACAAAACAGCGGCCCGCCCAGGCGCATTTCTTCCCGAAACACCCCTCGGCCGTCGCCGCCACCCTGGCCTGCGCCTCTCTTTCCGTTTCGTTGGAACTTAACTGGCTGAAATCGCCGGTGCGCGTGGAGGTCAGCCATACCAGCACCCGGGCGTAGAAACGCGCCGCCGCCGCGTCGAAATCGACTTCCTCAAGAAGCCGTTCCCAGCGCCGCAGGCACAGGTAGTGCTGCCTTCCTTTGACCAGCGCCACGGCGAAATCAACCCCCACCGCAGCCTTAACGGAGGGGATGTCGTTTCGCAGAAGCTGTTCCTGGAGGTTGACGGTATGGGTGGACACAAGGACCCGCCTGCCCTCCGCAAGTCCGGTGAGCACCAGCGGGATGAGATAGGCCAGGGATTTTCCGATACCGGTCCCCGCTTCCACCAGCAGGCAGCCGTCGCCCCTCAGGGCTTCGGTCACGGCGGCCGCCATCTCCTCCTGCTGCGCCCGGTACTCGTACGCCGGTAAAACACCTGTGAGCCTCCCGCCGGGACGGAAGAAATCCGCCGGTTCAACCGCTTCCGGGACAACCGGCGCGCTCTCGGCCTCTCCTGGCCCGGACCCGGCAAAGGCATACGGGCTTATGATCGGCGCCTGCTCCCCGACCACGACCCGCAGCGCCTGCCGGAAAAAAGGCCCCCAGGACGACTCCCCGCGTTCCAGCAGGAAAGCCGCGGTGGACAGCACGGCCGGGGACAGACTTTTGAGTCGCGAAATCAAGGTAGTGAATACCCCTGCCGTCGCTTCGGCGTCGGGAAGCGCGCGGTGCTGCTCCGGGAACTCGACCTCCAGGGCTTCCGCCACCCTGACCAGGCTGTACCCGCGCGCCGCCGGGAGCAGCAACCGCGCAAGTTCGCAGGTGTCCAGAAGCCGCCGTCCGGAAAAGCTGTCGTTTAGGTAGCGGGAAAGGAAACCGGCGTCGAAGGCGACGTTATGCCCTATAATGGGCAGGTCTCCTATGAAAGAAGCCGCCTCGCCGGCTATCTCCTCCCACCGCGGCGCCTCCTGCAGCATGCCGTCGTCGATCCCGGTCAGCCGCTTTACCCGTAAGGGCACGCCGCCGTCCGCCCGGACCAGCGAAGAAAACCTTTCCGTGACCGCACCGTTTTCGATCCGGCACAAAGCTATCTCGATGATTTCGTCGCGCGCCGGATCAAGCCCGGTCGTTTCAACATCCACCGCCACATAATTCTCGGCCAATACTATTCCTCCGTCAGGAGTTCAACGTTCAAAGTTCGATATTGGGGAGACTGATTAAGAAACTGGGACAGGAAACAGTAAAAAATGTTGGTTTGCTTGCAACTAATTTACTTCCCGTCCGGGGGAGCTGTTTTTCTCCCGTTCGGCTTCCGCTCTCGACAGGCGGTGGGAAAGCCTGAT
Source organism: Bacillota bacterium (assembly GCA_040755295.1). Classification (NCBI taxonomy): domain Bacteria; kingdom Bacillati; phylum Bacillota; species Bacillota bacterium. The sequence continues at coordinate 125,785 of JBFMBK010000008.1, forward strand.
GTTCTGGCTTGACAACTCCCGCGCCCGCAGGGCATGCTTCACCTCGCGCCCGAGGCTCAATATAAACACGATCAGCGCCCCTCCCGCCGCAGCCCCCAGGACGACCACCGCCAGGGAGATGTTTTTGAACTCCCACACGAGGAACCTGATATTGACCACGGCAGCGTTTTGCACGGCAAAGACGGCGACCAGGAGGGCGAAGATGAGTCCGATTAGTATGTAAAACTGCACACCCCACACCTCCTTCGAAAATAGTTCTTCTTTCGGTGGGCGCGACGATAAGCAACGCATTGCTGCGTCAACCGGGCGGAGCCGAATCCTCACGTACGCACCCAGTACGCTCCGGTTCGTCTCCGCCGGTCTTCCTTGCACTGCATCGCTCCTCGCCGCGTTCCGCCTTTGTTTACGGTACTGCTTCTAAGTGACCAGCTTAAGGGTCCTCATTTTCATTCCGACGTGGTGCCGCCTAAGGCGGCATGGGGCACTCCCTTAAAAATAGTTCTTCTTTCGTAGGTCGTTGCGATGAGCTTCGCATTACTTCGTCAGTCTCACCGCCCGGGTCCTCACGTATTTCCGTATACGCTCCGGCCCGTCCGGCTGCGCCTTCCTTGTACTGCTCGCTCCTCGTCACGTTCCGTCTATGTTACTCTTCTGCATCTGAGTAACCAGCTTACGAGTCGCCCCGTTTAATTCTTCGTTGCGCAACGCATATGGGCTAACTCGTAGAGGGTCTAATTCGCCCCCTTGCACTCTTTTTCCTTCCGGAAGACGGGAGGTAAATCGGACAACTTCTGCGCGGCGCGGCAAAGTGCTATAATTTAGAGACATATAGAAAGTAGTCAGTAGTCGGATAGATGGGGAAACGTCCGTGGCTTCCACCGACACAATGAGCGCCGCGTTCAAATACATTATCCAGAGCCTGTACCCTTAGCTTTGAGATTTTGAAATGCAGAAAGGATAGTAATCATGGATTCTCGACTTTCGACTCGCAACTCGCGACCCGAGACTGTCTTTAAAGTCGCCGCCTGCCAGTTAAAGGTCGCCCCGGCAAAAGCGGACAACCTTAACCGAGCGAGGGATTTCATCCGCCGCGCCGCGCAGACCGGCGCCCGGCTCGTGGCCCTGCCGGAGATGTTCGCCTGCCCTTATGTCGCCAGGCTTTTCCCGGAATACGCCGAAGAATTCCCTGACGGCGAGTCCTTCCGCATGCTCTCCGATGCCGCCCGGGAAGAGGGGGTATACATCGTCGGCGGCAGCGTTCCCGAACGGGAGGGGGATAAGGTGTTCAACTCCTCCCTGTTTTTCGACCCGCGGGGCAGTCTTATCGCGCACCACCGCAAGATCCACCTTTTCGACGTGGACCTTTCCGGCGGGCTTTCCTTCAGGGAATCAGACACCTTGAGCCCGGGGACCACCGTCACCGTAGCGCGGACAGATCTGGCAACCATCGGCGTCGCCATCTGTTTTGACATCCGCTTTCCCGCCCTTTTCCGCAAAATGGTGCGGGAAGGCGTCCAGGTCATCGTCATTCCCGCGGCGTTCAACATGGTCACCGGCCCGGCTCACTGGGAACTCCTGCTTCGCGCCCGCGCCGTCGACAACCAGGTTTACATGATCGGCGCCGCGCCCGCCCGTGACCCCCACGCCGACTACGTCGCCTTCGGGCATTCGATGATCGTAAACCCCTGGGCCGAGATCATCGCCCTCGCCGGTCCGGAAGAAGGGATCATCACCGCGGAGATAGACCTGGAGCGCCTCGCCCGCATACGCCGTGAACTGCCTTTGATCCAGAGGTAGGAGACAAGAGGGATGGAAGCTAAATCCTTCGAGGGCGTTAGGAGAAAAGCTTAGCTGCACAGGTATAACATGGAAGGGTCTGCCACCATGAGCACTTACACCCCCTCTCACCGTTTTTCGCTAACCATTCAACAAGAGGGAGGTTTTTCCTGAAATAAAAAGCCGCCTCAAACTAGGCGGTCCGCCGCTTAGATATCAACAGTGTTGTTTAGGAGTCTTTATGAAAAACGGCTTTTGTAGCAAGCCCGGCACCGAATCCTCCAATAAACCCCACTAAGAACTTGAGCAAATCCATCAAAAGAGCATCTTTGTTCTTAGTGACCAGGAACCAAGTCAAGAAAACCACCAGACTTACCATCAAGGCAATGATTGCAAAGATAAACCACTTAGTCCCTTGGCGATCTTTGTGTTGATTGTCCTGCCTTTTCTCTTCGATTTCTAGTATCTTGTCAATATGCTCCGGTCTGATTTGTTCAGCAATAGGGTCTTTGGGCTGGAGGTTGCCTGCCATGCCAATAAACGCTTCAATTTCTTTCCTGAACCCTGGAGGCATCTTCGCTACTGGACCAGGCTCTAAGGTTGTTGATGTTTCTTCCTGGGTCTGCTTGTCTGCCGCTTTTTCGTTCTCGGATTCTTTTGTCACTCTTTTATTACCGCTCATCAAGTTAAGCCCCACAAACCCAAAATGCCATTCAGCCTTTTATGTATATACTTTCGAACGAGAAATCCTACGTAAGACGAACAAACTATCGTCATCAGCTCTGCAAAATCCTTATCAGAGACAACTTGGCCTTTCTTCATCTCTACTAAATCTGATGTTATCTTTCGAAAATTTTCTTCCATTGGCCTATTTGCCATCTTTCGCAAAAGCATTAAATCGTCTATTTTTAAATCATCATCAGATTCGTAATGCATTACATTAGACATTCCCACTCAACCTCCTCGCATAACAAACAGAACAAAAACCCAAAAGTCTCTCTATTTTTATCTACACTAAATCTTTGGTACTTTATAGCCAAACACTGAAAAGAGCTTATTCATTTTGGAGTATCTCCATGTATTCTCTACGCATTCTCTACGCATTCTCTACGCAATATATGACCGTGGCTTCCGGATTGACTCATGGCCTGTCCACTTGAAACTTGGGGAATTGAGAAATATGCTTAATAGTAGCAAACACGGATCTATGTGATGAAGCAGGGATGAATCTAACTATTACCTTAATCTCAACCCCTTCCAGCTTGTCCATTCTTTACTCTAAATAATAACTTCGTTAAAACTTAAAAGCAATTACCATTTATCCCTTTTTAATTACCCAAGGCTCCTTATTGCTTCATTTTACTTCCTTTATTTGTTTAAAAGACGAATTATGTCGATTACACGCAATAATACAAAACTTATGGGCAGCCTAAGAGGTGCCATGGTGCCAGAGGATAAGGCACTAAACTTATTAACATATCTCGATGCCTGACCCTGACATCACGCTGACCCCGACGTTTCTACTATTTGATCATATCATAACTTTGCCAATTTATAGACGGCGACATCAGACAGCCCGATGTTTCCGCCGATTTCTTTGAGGGTATACCTCTGTTCCAATGCCGCCTTTACATAAAGCTTTTTATAACGGGTAAGGTCTCTCCTCCGTGACCCGGATTTTATCAGCTTGTATTCGTCAAGACTTACACCGGTGTCGATGAGTATCTCGTCTAAACGTTTCCTTTCATTCGCCTTAACCCAAGGTCTTTGCGCAAGCATGAAAGACTGGTCCCCTATCCTGTCCGGTTTTTCGTAATCGCTATCGTCCTCTTCCGCCATAAGCTCTTGATATTTCTTTATGGCGTCTAACCGGTTTTCCGCGAGG